>JBCCSU010000293.1:0-5763 GCA_039199635.1 Bacteroidota bacterium
ATCGGTAATTTTATTGCTAGATAAAGTCATCTTTTTGTTTTTAAGTATTTGAATTTCAGAATTTTAAATATAATCACAAATGATGGCTTTATATTTTCTTAGAGCATCTTTTAATCGCTAATTATTAATCGAACTGAGGTTTGTACTTGGTTCGACTTCAATACCAAAAAACCGAACTAGTGGTAGTGGTAATCTGCCTGATAACTCCAAAAAATAAGGCTGCATTCCGGATTGGTTCTAACCGTGATATCATTAATTGGTACTTTTTTCTTTAAGGCTTGTTGGGCATCTCAATATTGAGACTTAATTTCAAATGTTCCACATCTTTAGACATACTTGAGACCTTCTCGTATGAACGAAATGAATTCCTGATTTCTTCTTCAAAAGCCCAAATGCATCTTACCTATGAAAACAAAAATCCCTGAGCCTAAGCCCAGCCACAAGTGTATTTTACCGATGAGTTTTTTAGCTTCGCAGGTGTTTTTTACTAACAGTAGTAACAGGGAAATATTAATCCCTATTATTTATCATTAAATGGTCGCAGCGGGAAGCTGCGACCAGTGGAGGAAGTGTGATTACCACAATTTTCCAAAGCTACTGAACCACCCATTTTTCAAACTTGTGATTTCTGTATAATTACCAAATGAGTCCTCTCGAAGGATTTTCGTGTTATCGACACCACTCTGAGACTGAAATCCCCACAGATAAATTATTCCATCAATAACGCCTGCTTGGTTGACACTTGTGTATCCCTCAAATGCAGTAAAAGGTTGAACTTCGAGAGTATTCATATTTATACTTACCATTTCCGGGACATGTGAAAATACGCTATATCTATCATCCCATGCTGGCACCTCCCAGTCATTATTAAAATATGCTAATATTAGGTTATCACCAGATACATAAACCGCTTCTCTAGTTACTTTTAGCGGTAAAAGGTCGTCTAAAACTATTCCAGAAGTAGAGTCATAATTACCATCAGAACCTATTTTTAACACAGTGTGACGAGGAAGAGAATTATCATTAAAATATTCAGAAGCCCAATAGTTATAAACTAATGGCGTATGATAATAATTACCCTCAGTGTCTTCTTTAAAGTCAGCTTTTCCGGATAATAACCGATTATCATATTTATACTCAATAGCCTTATTTATTGGATCATATATTCCAATTGTTGCCCCCTCTGGATTAATGAATTCGCAACAAGAACGTTTGCTGTATTCAATTGGGATAATTATCTTATTGTTTACCACGTATGCTTTCCATGTCCCTGAATCGGCTTCCGGATCTATAGAATTCAAAGGGTTAGGTTGAACATCAATAACCTCGGAGATTTCCATACTTGCTGGATTCCAATCCAGTATGATACCTTCATTCACATTGATAATAAATGCTTGGTCATCAGAAAGAAAAACAAAAGGCAAATATTCTCCAGCCATACCCGTACTTGCGTAGCTGAGTATACTTTCAGGTTCTAACTCCAAGGTTGATTTGTTAACATCCCACTTTGTGATTGTTTTAGCATTCTCATCCATTGTATAGACATTACTTCCGTAAAAGTCTACTCTTGTATTTGCTCCCAATTCTACAGAATTAGTAACTGTAACCTCTGCAGGAGCAGTTTCGAAGACTGTGATATAAGGAATGTCGCCACTAGGTGATTCTTGAACAAAAGATGCTACCCAAGCCGATTCTGCTTCAACTCCTTCAGTAGCTATAACTGTAGTGTCATCATCACTGCAGGAGAATATTGTAAAGGAGACAGCTGCGATTAACAGAAGTGATGCCCATGCTTGTTTCTTACTAATTAGCTTATAAAATTTCATTTTTCTTAATTTGTATTTAGCAATTATTTAATTGCCCTCCTTTGCTACACTTCGGAGGACAGGTTCTCTCAAGATTTTCTTGAGTGAACTGGCCTGCTTTGATGGAAATGCATCCTGTCCGATGTATTTCCTAGCGGGTTTTTTGATTTTATCTCATTCTTTTTTCTTCATATGGTATTGTTTTTAAGGATGAGATGAGATCCCACAAGTCATACACTCCTGCGGGACAGGCTCATGGGAGGGGAGAGGCCGGAATTGTAAATTTTATGTATTGTTTTCATCGTTTGTTATGCTAAGAGCTGCCTTCGGTAGCTCAAATTGAATGGTTGATTTAATGTAGAATGCTCTGCCTGGTCGTTGTACTCCAAAGAGGTCGAAAACCTTGGCATTGGTTAGGTTTTGTACTTCAAGGGTCAGTGCGTTTTGAATGCTTTTGATATTTATCCGGTGAGTGAGTCCTGCTTGTGAAGTAGCACTCCAAACGTTCTGAAAAGAGCCAAACTCCTCGGCATCCACTAATAAGAAAATCAGGTCATCTATCCTGCGCAGGAAGAAGTTGCCCTGTAGTTGCCATTCCGAGCCTCCAGTCGGTCTGCTTGCATAATTCCACCGTAGGTTTACATTATGGATGCTCTCCAGACGGAGCTCCGGATTTTCCTGGACCAGTTGACCGTCTCCAAAAATTTCGTCTTGTCTGGGTAAGCGATAGGCAAACTCGTAACTCAGCTTGGTGGAGAAGCGAGTAGACCATGTGTACTTTAGTTTATTACCCGCCCCATAGTTGCTTACTGATCGTTCGTCTACAAATGTTCCTTCTATGCTTGGGTCTAGCGACTCAATGCGGATGTTCTGGCGGTAATTTTTTATAAAGGCAATGTTTTGTAAGCGTTTGTCCAGAAAATCAGAAGTGTATTCCGGTCCGGTTACTACATCGAGTAAATAGCCTTCATCTAAAGCCGGATCAAATTCCCCTTCGATCAGGAGGTCATCTGCGGTGCGGTATTGATAAGTGGGCGCTACCGATAGTTTGAAGGAGTGGTGATCCGAAAGGGTGTAGATCAGTTGCTGCCGAGCAAAAAAGCTTTTGCTTTTTGCAGTCAGGTGATCGGCCTCTCCAAATTCTCTCGGTTGGTTTTGCACACGCACTACTACTCCAAACCAGATGTACAGCTTTCGGCTGGTGTCGATGGATATTCGTTCGGTGTAACTGTAGCCTGCTTTTAGGTCGAGTTCCCATTGAGCGTTCAAATTGAAGTTGTAATCCAGGTTTAATCCTTGGGAAAAGCTCGTAAAACACACCTCTCCAAATGGGCTTCCGACTACTGCCTGGTCAATCCCTAAACTCTGCTGGTCAATTAAGCCAGGTACCTGGCTGTTTTGCACTTCATTATCATAGTCGCCATAATAACCCTCAATGCTTAGTTCATCGGCCCACTTTCTATCTCGGATGCCTATTCGAACATTGGCTCCATAGGCACGGTATCCATCATGAAAGCGTCTGATGGTTCGTTGCTGAAGCTGCCCTTGTTCATTGGGGATGGCCACATCTATTTTTTTATAATTGTTAATGGTGTAGTCATAGAATCCTCCAACGGCTACAAATAATCCGGTCCGTTCGTGGGCATAATTGATGTTTCCAGTAATCCGATGGGTATTGAAAGATCCTACATGGTAAGAGGCAGACCCGTTAAGACCGTCGAAGATTTCCGGTGAGGCCAGAATGACTGCACCGCCCAATGCATCTGCTCCAAATTGGATGGGCACTACTTCTTTGTATATCTCCACGAGATCTATTGCATTTACTAGAACATTGGTAATGCCAAAAGCATAGGGTGTAAAGTTGAGGGGGATACCATCGTAAAAGAAACGGATCTGATCGTCAGAAAGGCCGTTAGACGAAAAATGGGTAGCGGAACTTAATCCCCCGGCACGCAGTACATTTACCCCTTCGGTTTGAGCCATTACTTCTCCCAGGTCTGCCGACTTCAATTTCCCTTTCCGGGTTTCAATTACCTGTACAGACTTGGCAGAAAACTCAAGTTCTTTAGCTTCTGATTTAGCGGTTATCACTACCTCGTCTAATTCGGAGGTGCTTACTTGAAAGGTAATGGAACGAGTGAGTTTTTGTCCTTCATTGAATGTTAATTGAAAAGTTGGCTTTTGGTAACTCACTCCCGATACTTCAACAGTGTATGAACCAGGTTTGATATCTATTATCTCATATTTATCTTCAAGGTCTGTGATAGCTCCCAGTTTTATACCGCCTTGATTCATGCCCATTAATACTATCGTTATTCCAGGGATACTTTCCTTTCTTTCATGAGTGACTGTACCTGATAATGATCCATTGATCTGTGCAAAAGCATTTGAATAGCTGGGCATAATAGATATGATTAGTGATTGTTTAATGACTAAAGGTTTGGAAATTTTAATTAATTAATCTCTAATTCTGCTGAGAATAAAATCACCTTCAAGAGGCTGTTCGGAACCGTGATTACTTCTAAGCTTAGGATTTTCAAGATCGCCAAGAAGGTAGTAGTACCTGTGTGATTCTAAGACGAACGAGGAATCGCCTACAATAATAGTTTTATTAGAAAGCCCATTATTGTACAATTTGATCGTACCATTGAATTGTACTTTAAAGTCATCTCCTGGCAGGTTACCTTTTGCTCCATTTCCGCCATAGATAAATAAATGATTAGCGGTTGGATCCTTAAGGGCAGGACTGGCTGTAGCAGTACCAACAGAAAATCTTCCACCAAAGAAAACAACTAATGCAAAGCAAGCTGCTGCGGCATATTTAAAACTGTTTTGAAAGAACACAATTTTTTTGGCCGTTCTTTCGCTCATTTGATTTTCTAGCTCAGGAAGATCTTGGGACATTTTGGACCAAATACTTTCGTCATCATAGTCATCTTCATCATCTATAGTTAAACTTAGCGAGGGATCATCAAGCGTTTCAAACCATCTTTCAATCGCTTTTTTTTCTTCTTCTGTGCACAAACCCATACCGTGCTTTTCTAATAGTGTTTTTGTTGTTTTCATGTGATCTGTGTTTTCAATCCCTGTTTTACTGTCGCTCGCACATTGTCCTTCTACCTACTCAGTGCAATAACTCGCCAAAATGGGTACCCCCAAGCATAAAAAAAATGAGTTTTTATGCTTGAAAAGCTAATTTTTTACTTGTAAATATCTGATTATAAGACACTTTTATAATAAAGGTATAGCGTGTTTTTTGACCTCTCTGTAATACAGATTGTAGACTTGAACACTGTGATAAACAGTATTCAATGCAAAACCTAACTTCCTACCCTATGATTTGGTACTACTTCGCTATCTATGTGCAATTTGAGATACCCTATGGCTTTACCAATATGTTTTTTAACGGCATTTACTGAGATATTGAGATGTTCAGCAATCTCTTTGTTGGACAGACCTTTTTCTCGACTTAATCGAAATACATGCTGACATTTTGGAGGTAATTCGCCTATAAGTTTATTTAAGCGAGTAGATATCTCAGCGAATTGATAATCATTTTCCGTCGCATTAGCGAAGGTTTGATGCTCGTAAGACGTATGAGAAAAATAAATCTCTAATTGCTTCTTTATTCGCAAATATTTGAAGACTTGGTGTTTGGCAGCTTGAGATAAATAGCGTTTCCAAGAGTAGTCTCCCCAAGTTTGACGGTGTAGTTCCTCTCGACGCTCCCAAATTGAAGTGAAAATATCAGAGGTGATATTCTCACTTGCATCTTTATTTTCTATATAACGTTTACATACGTTATAAACAAATTTGCTATGGGATTTATACAGAATTGTAAAACCAGCTTGAGTCCGAATGTCGAGAGTTGATTTACTGAAAATACTCATGCGTTTCGAATCTATCTACGCTCATCCGATAATAGTTTTCAATAAGATTGTAAAATTCTAGCACGAAA
>JBCCSU010000294.1:0-5745 GCA_039199635.1 Bacteroidota bacterium
AAATAAATCAGCTAACTCAACAAGAAAAGATTAGTCTAAAAGATGTTGATCAAGACTACGGCGCACAATACAGCCAGATAAACTCAAAATTTCAATTGATACAAACTATTACCGGCCATTAGAACAGGCATCAAAATTAAGAGAAGACATAGCGCCCTGTTTAGAATAGACAAAACTCTGTAACCCACGATTATACTCTATCGGAAAACTAAAATCCTCTTTTAGTTCGTTGATCAACTCATATAACGTTCGTTTGGAGATCCCCAGTTTACTGGCACATTCTGCGGGTGTTCCAGTAGCCCTTAGTCGGATCAGTTGATCTAAACGCTCAATTCTATAAATGTATCGTTTCAGTGGCACTTTATAAATAGATTAGTGTGTTAAACTAACTTCAATTAGTATCTAAGAAGACTTCCGAAGTTTCAAAACTTCGGAAGTCTTGCCATCTACAATTGAATAAAGCTTTTACAAGCAGACCTTTATAATTTCCATTTGTAAAGTCCGTTTTACTACTGTGTATAGCCTGGATTTTGATCCTCAAAATCAATAGCAAAATTGCTTTCTATCTCTCGTAAAGGAATAGGCAATATGTATTTATCGGAAGAAGTAACTGTAGGTTTAACTTCTGAAATATTATCAAACCTTATTCCTGCAAACCATTCACTGCCGTTCTCAAATACTAGTTCCGCTATTATTTCATTATAAATTTCGTCCAATAACTCATTACTAGAAGAGGCTGTAGAAACTTGTGGTGAGCCAAATGCTCTGGAGCGTAGTGCTTCTAAGGGCTCCTTGCTTGACTCCAGAGTAGCTCCGCTGCGAGTTAGCCCCTCCGCTGCTATCAAGTACATTTCAGCAAGACGAATAAAATACGTTGGGCTAAAGTTATCCGTGTCGTACACCTTCAAAATAGCACCATTAGTAGCATTAAAAGTGGTGGTAGCCCTTGGATCGCTGGCCAATGTGTCCTGTAGATAGTCACTGGCTATAAGCCTCCTACCGCCATAAACCAATGTTTTAGTACGTGTTCTGCCCGTAGATAATGTATTTTCATCCGCGTAGGCCATGAAAATCATCTCTTCCGAGTCGTATCCGGCATCAAATACGTCTTGAAATGTAGCCGCAAGATTTCTTGTGCCATCCTGAATGACCTCATTAGCCAAAGCTGCTGCCTCAGCATAATCCCCTTTATATAACAGAACTCTAGCTTTAAGCGCCTTAGCGGCCGTTTTGGAAGCTCTGATAGTTTCAAAAAAATCCGGAGCATCTGCAATGGCCACATCTAAATCATCAAGAATAAATTGATAACATTCTTCAACACTGGAACGCGACTTACTTCGATTTTGAAAGTTAGCAATTTCAGAACGTATGATAATTCCTAGTTCACTTGTTGGGTCATAGAACTGCCCATAATAGGCGAGAGCATTAAAGTGTCCGAAAGCCCGTAAAAAATGAGCTTCAGCAATTATTTCTTTCTTTCGCTCGGCATCTATAGCTCCATCAGGCATTCTATCTACTAAAGTGATAACTATATTTGCCGCGTTAATAAACTGGTAAAATGCGGTCCAATAGGCTCTAGCACCGTTACCATCTACTAATATGTCGTTGGCTTCAAATGTACTTTCGCCGAATGTTCTTATCGCCATACTCCCACTCAATAAACCAGGGTGCCCTTCTGTATTCAAGTAAAAATCACGACTATTCAAAAAGGAGTAACTACCATTCAATAAGTTCTCTGCTGAAGCCTGATCCGTTAATACATTATTTGGTTCCAGGTTGTTTGGTGGATCTTGATCGAGTACCTCTGTAAGTTCACAGGCCGACAAACAAAAAAGTATGGTGATATATAAAATTATATTTTTCATTTCTGTATCCATTAGATTATTAAAAACCAAGCTTCACTCCTGCACTTAACATCCTCGGTGTTGGAAACCTTCCCTGGTCACGGCCAGCATTAATATCATTGTTTAGCTGGTTTGTAGTCTCCGGATCAGCGCCCGGATAATCAGTAATCACAAATAGGTTGGTCGCTGAAACGTTAATTGCAGCCGATTTAATCACCTTAGACTTCTCCAAAAGTGAAGAAGGTAAGGCATAGGATAAGTTTACATTTCGTAACCTGATAAAAGAACCGTCATACACGTAGTAATCTGATAAAATACTATTTCCATTAGGATCACGGAAAGCTGCTCTAGGCTGATTGGTGGGGTTTTCCGGTGTCCAACGATTTAAAACATCGGTAATTTTGTTCTGTGCACGGGTGAGTGCCGTATAGTTAATACCATTACGCTGAACATCCCAGATCAATTCATTTCCTAGTGAATAAGTGAATAATGCAGATAAAGTAACCCCTTTGTAGCTCCAGCTGGTATTTAAACCACCAAACCAATCTGCCTGGGCATTCCCAATGATGGTTTGATCCGCAAAATCTATTCGTCCATCGGGTACTCCATCAGGGCCACTGATATCTTTAAAGATAAAATCACCCGGAGATGTGTTCACATTTTGGTAAACTCCGGTGGGTGATGCTGCGTTTAGCGCATCTATTTCCTCTTGTGAAGAAAATATTCCAATTACTTGCCTACCGAGAAACAAGCCTAGCGGTTCGCCTACTTTTAGGGCCGCTCCGGTGCCAGGAGGACGCAGCAGATCGAATCTTTCGTCCAAGAAATCATCATTGAGTTTAGTCAGTTCGTTTGCGTTATAAGTAGCGTTTAAGGAGATATTCCAAGTAAATTCCGGAGTACGGATAATATCTGCACCTAAATCTATTTCTATACCTCGATTTCTGGTGTCACCCAAGTTAGCTATAACCCTCTGATCAGTACCAACACTACCCGGTACAAACGTTTCAAATAAAAGGTCCTGAGTATTTTTAACATAATATCCAAAACCTGCGGTTATACGTCCTTCAAGAATAGAGAGATCAAGACCAAGATCAAACTGCTCAGTAGTTTCCCATTTCAATCCACTATTTCCTAATTGGCTTTGAACAACACCGGGCTGATCAGCGTAAGTAGTAGCATCAAATAGTGTTCTCCAAGCGTATGGTGGAAAGTCCTGTTGACCTGTAACACCAATACTAGATCGTAACTTTAATTCATCCAGAAATGTAGCGCCCTGCATGAAAGGTTCTTCTGAAATACGCCAGGCTACGGCGGCAGTTGGAAAGAATGCCCATTGGTTATCTTCTGCGAATTTGGAAGAACCATCTACCCTGGCAGCCAAGGTCAGTAAGTATCGGCCATCAAAACCATAGTTGACTCGTCCAAAATAGGAAACCAACCCGCTCTGTCGGGCAGACCCAAGAGCTAGGAAATCTTCAGAAGCACTAGATAAATTGGTGAGTACATTGTCTTGAGGAAAATTTTCTGCAAAAGTCGTGATAAAGTCAAAGTTATCATCTTGCCAGGAGGCTCCTATAACAGCAGTAACATCGTGTTTGAACCCAAGTATTTCATGATAGGTAAGTGTATTTTCCCAGACATGAGACAATGAATTTGATCTTCCCTCGCTAGCAAATCCCCCACCAGGACCAGCGGTACGATTAAAGCCTCCTTGCCGTGTAAAACCAGGATAAAACTGTGACTGCTCCCCAAGGTTGTGGTTAATACTAAGAAATGATTTTAATACCAGGCCATCTGTTATTTCTAATTCGCCATAGACAGAGCCCAATAGTAATAGAGTGGTATATTCAAGCCTGGCCTTTGACAATGCTACAGGATTGGCAAATACAGAAACAGGAGAGAAACCAAAGTCACCCTCCTCATTAATCACAGGGACATCAGGCCGGTATGTGTAAATCCGATTTGTAAAACCTCTATCTAAGGCATCCTGTTTCGTTGAGGAAACGTTAACATTAGCACCAAACTTTAAACGATCAGTAAGGTTTGCATCCATACTTAAATTGAAAGAATATCTATTAAATCCTGAATTAGTATAGGTGCCCTTCTGTTGTTGGATGCCTATAGAGCTATAGTACTTAACTGATGGGCTGCCACCTGAAATGGAAAAATCAAAATTGGTAGAAATTGGATTACTGGGGCTTAGCTCATCTTCCCAATTGGTATCTCCGGTATCAAAGTAGCTGCTATCCAATACGCTTCTGGTAAAAGCATCATTTATTACCCCATTTTGAACCGATTCTGTAAGTATCTCTCTATATTGCTGCGCGTTGAGTACATCTTGGGTTGGTGCATCTTGTATAGTAGAGGTAAAACTCACGTTAAACTGTGGTGCTCCAGTATTACTTCCTCTTTTAGTAGTGATAATAATCACACCATTAGCCGCCCTGGAGCCATAAAGTGCAGCCGCAGAAGCATCTTTTAAAACGGATACAGAAGCAATGTCATTTGGATTAATGTTCCCAAGGGGAGAATTAATACCTTCCTGCAGTGCGTCACGGTTAAGACCAGTATTATCATCCGGAATATTACTCTCAGCTACTACAGGAATCCCGTCAATAACGTAGAGTGGCTGATTAGATCCTAACAAAGAGGTTGCCCCTCTTATTCTCACTCTCGCTGCGCTGCCTGGTTGCCCTGATCCCTGTTGAACATAAACACCAGCCGCTTGCCCTTGCAGTGCCTGGTCAATATTTATTATCGGAGTTAGGTCATCAAGCTGCTTACTTTTTATGGTAGAAACACTACCGGTCAAGTCTCGTTTTTGTACGCTACCGTAGCCTAAAACTACCACCTCACTTAAACTGGTAATATCGGCCTTTAATGTAACATCAATAACTGTTTGTGATCCAATAGTTACCTCTTGAGTAGCATATCCTATAAATGAAAAAGACAGTGTTTCCGCGTTATCGGGAACATCTAAAACATAGTTTCCATCAATATCTGAAACCACACCAATCACTGTTCCTTTTACAATAATATTTACTCCGGGAAGACCATTGCCGTTTTCATCGGTGACCTTTCCACGAACCGTAATAGCTTTATTACGGTCAAGACTGGTAATCGGCGCTTTCAGTTCAAGACGAAATTTTTTTTCCTGAACTGATATAGTATTATTGATACGTCTAAAATTAAGATCTGTCTTAGTCGCAATCTGCTCTAATACGTCAGATAGGCGTTGTCTGTTATAATTAACGTCAAGTCTGGTCTTGCTGCTTATGACGTTTTCAGCATAGGCAAACTTGAATTTTGTAAGCTTCTCAATTTCAAAGAAGATATCTTCTAAACTGGCCTGATCCATCTGGAGGGTCACCTTAACTTTGTTCAAGCGTTGACCATGTGTGCTTTTTGCCAAAAGAAAATTCATGGCAAAAACCTGAATTAAGAAAATCTGAAAGGCACGTTTAGAAAGCAAGAGAAGTAGTTTAAGTACATTTCTGTGCATATTTGTGTAGTTAAAAGTAAAACATGTATTAACCCGATCTCGGTCGGGACTGGTTTTCAACCCAAGCCTGATGCGAACAGGTTTGGGTTTTTTCAGTTTAGGGGACCATCCCTGATACTCATTTTTAGCATTTCGTAATCGTTTAAATTAGTTACACTTACTTCCGGTAATTACTACCTTATTATCTTTTAAAACCTGATAATTAACATCGTGAACAAAGTGCAAGCTTTTCAAAATATTTATGAGGTTCTCATAGTTATACTCACCACGGATAATACACTCTTTAAGTCCTTTTTTTTCAAAAGTAATATCTGCATTAAACCAGCGCTCCAGAATGACAGAAGCTTCTTCTAGCGATACTTTATCGAATATTATGCGACCATCCTTCCAGGATAA
>JBCCSU010000295.1:0-5699 GCA_039199635.1 Bacteroidota bacterium
ACCTGACTGACTCACGGTAGCTTGATAATCCGGGCAGTTTCCTAAACATGGAGTTTTCAATATTTCTACCAATAAAGAATTGGAAATCTTTGAATTTTGAAGGCTAGAATTAGAACAAGCGTAGGTAAATATTGCGAATAAGAAAAACAGAAGATTTCTAATCATTGCTTTGCTACTCTTTTGTAAATTAAACCATCGGCCGTTTCAATCCTTAAAGTATAGATACCAGGAACTAGTCTATCTACGTACAACTCATAAGAATTATTACCCAGTTCTTTAACATCTGATTTATTAGAAGCTAATCTCCCATTTAAATCAATAAGAGTTATATCTCTTACTTTAGCTTTTATTGAGGATAGGTCAATATGATATTTATCACTACTGGGATTAGGATAAACATTAACATTTTGGGTGCTTAAATGATCATCTAAACCTGTAACAGTAGTTAAACTCACTACGTTAGAAAAGCCTGATTTACCAACATTATTAAATGCACGAACGCGATACGAATAATCTGTACGGTCATCTAGCCCCTCTACTAGAAAGCTACTACCAAACACATTTTCAACCGGGAGTTCCACCAAAGTAGTGAAATTATCATTAGATACTTCTAACTCGTAGAAGATTGCATCAGCCTGACTTTCCCAATTAGCAATAAATGAAAACGGTGCTATATCCGTAGCGAGAGTAGCCGTGGGATTACTGGGTTGTCCAGGATCTGACTCGTTAACAACTACAGTAATAATATTAGAGTTATCCGAAACTCTACCATTGGCATTTATCGCTCTTACTCTATAACTGTATGTTCCTGCATCTAAATTATTTACTAATAATGCATTATCAAAAACAAGCAGATCATCGAAATTAGGTAAGGGCTGACTAAAATCACTATTAGTAACGTCTATAGCATACGTTTGAACATTTGGTGATTCTTCCCATCGCGCAACAAAAGCGTAGGTCGATTTTATATTTGGTTCCAAGGCAACAGGAACCTCAGGAGCTGTAGTTGCTCTTATAGAGTTCGAATTTAAAGAAAGTGTGCCATTTGTAATCTTGGCTCTAACTCTATATCTGTAAGTTCGATTTGGGTCTAAACCTTCAATTATAAGACTTGTACCGGTAGTTTCTAAAGCCTCGTAATTAGCAACAAATGTTTGAAAGTTATCGGTAGAGACGTCTATTAAATAGTTTGGTGTACCTACATCTTCCCAGTTAGCAGTAAATCTGCTAATTTCAATTCCAGTGGCAGAAAGTGCATTAGGTATTTGAGGTAGAGTAGTTAAAGTAGAAATATTACTGAAATTTGATTCTCCGCCGGCATTGACAGCTCTCACCCGCCACTGATATTCTGTATTAGCGTCAAGCCCATTCACTTGTATTTGATTGCTTCTAACACTTCTTGAATCAAAACCCGGTACAAAAGTGTTGAAATTATCTTCAGAGACATCTAAAAAATACTCGTCAATACCCGTAATTCCCTGCCAAACTGCAAGAAATGAATCATCTGTTATTTCATTATTCATTAAGTTGATTGGAGCTGAAATACTTGTAGATGTCACTACAGAATTAGAAAATAACGAATATTGACTGGGATCTACCGAATTTACCGCGCGAACTCTGTAAAAGTAAGCTCTATTGAATTCTAAGTCAATCAGTTCCTCACTGGTACCTGAGATAATTCTTCCGTTATAACCTTCTAAAAAAGTTTGGTAATTATCCTCCGAAACAAATAACTCATAAAATTGAATACCACTAATAGATTGCCAAGATGCTGTAAATCCTGTATTGGAAATGGATGAAGCGGCGTTAGCTACAGGTGTATTCAACGAAGCTGCCAACACAGTAACACTTAAGCTACACTGATTACTATTGCCCTGAACATCATCAACTCTGTACAATTCCTGAGAACTTCCTAGTGGAAAGCTCCCACCACTTCCTATACCATCTATCAATCGAGGTTCTCCATTTGATGCACTAAAGCCATTCAGATTCATTACCCATTGAGAATCAGGGAAACCATCACCTACTAGGGCCACATCGGATGGCTCCGTAATTCCACATCCAGGACCTACTAAGTAGCTTCTACCTGTTTGGTTGGGGTTTGCGCCTGGGAAAAAGTTACGATTGGACGCATCACCTGAACCAAGCACTGTAAAAAACTCCACCACTACGATCCTATCAGGTTGAATCTCAGCTACTATTGGAACATTAATCAGTACATTAGATAGATCAGCTGCGAATGTAACATCTACTGACGAAACGAGTTCCAAATTGTTAAACACAAAGTCAGAACTATTATTGATATCAAAATTTAGTGCTTCCAGAGTGTAAATATTTATTTTCGAAGGTATTTCTACATTAGTAGATTGTAACCCTATATCAACACTACGCAATGAAAATCCGGACTCAATATCAAAATCATTTTCTAGATCAAAAGCTCTGATGAATGAATTAGGTCCGCTAGGACAAGCCACACCAGATTCGCCATCTGGAATTTGACTAGTAGAGTAAGTGACTTGATTCAGAAACCCAAAATTATCGCTAACTTCAGGTAGAGGATAATTAACCACGGCAGAGTTCGTACCAGAAGGGACTGAAACTATAATTTCACTTCCACAATTAATTTGTGGATTTTCATTATCCCTAACCGTTACAGTTGTTTGACATATTGCTAGCTCCCCATCAACATCTACAATGAAATCTACTTTATTTTCACCTACAGGATACTCACCAAGTGCATTCATTTGGTTGGTAAAGCTATTCGTTATAGTTACTGTACCAGATGCATTCTCTAAAGATGGATTCTGAAGTGATAGTGTTGCAAATGGCTGCCCTGAGTCAGTATTTATATTTTGATCAGATGGACATTGAATTGAATAGGATAGATTATCTAAATCCGATAACCGGATATTATCGATTGCAAAACCTTCATTCTCAGATGCATCATCGGATTCAAAAACAAATCTCAGTAGAATAAATTCCTCTCCGGCGTATGGGAGCTCAACAAATGATGTTCTATAACCACCTGAACTACCTGACCAAACCATTGTTTGCGAGATGGTGGTATTAGTCCAATTCAATACAGACTCAGAATTTACTTGAGACCAAGTTAGCCCATTATCCGACGAAGCTTCAAGGTATAAACCATCAGTCAAATCAGCATTAGACCAAAGATCAAAAGCCAATACCGGTTTAGTTAGAGCTGTAAAATTAAATCCAGGTGAATTTAGATATGAAAGTTCATCGGGGTTATAAAATCCCGATAAATTAGTAGCCCAAACATTTACACCGTTTGACGCAGAGTTTATCTGAGCGTTATTCGCTTCTGGCATACCAAAAGCCCAAGAATTGTTGACACCCACAGAAGACCAACCTCCGGTATTCACTTCAAAAGATTCTTGATAGGGATAATTAGAAACGGTAAAAAAGTTCTGAACTTGCGCGGTCAATTCATCATTAGCATTTACTTCGTCATTAGAAAGAGATGTAAATACTCTCACTTCATAATTCTGCAGTGCACTTAAATCTATTGTAGCATTGAAATTAAACTCTTGAGATTCACCTGGAGACAGGCTTCCAGTGAAAGGCTGGGTAATTATTATTCCGTTATCAATTTGGTAGGAAACATCAAAATTCGAAGCAGCCTCAGTACCAAAATTTTCTATCCGCACTATCACGTTCTCGGTTGATGAAAGACTTCCGGATAAAGGAGAAATAAGTTCTGCGATTCCAATGTCGTTAGCTCCTTGATCGTCAACTTCAATTAATATATTATCAAAAGCAAAACCCTCATTATTAGTAGCTTGATCGGAAGCGAAAACTAATCTAAAAATAACGGTTTCACCTCCTAATCCATCTAGTTCTCGTTCAGCCCTGATATAACCCGCACTTCCGGTAGAACCAGTGCCCGTCCATCCATTTCCGTTGGATACTGCATCGGCTAAGGCATCAATTCCCTCATCTCCTTCACTGCCATCCGAAGCAGGTACTCTATCCGGACCATCTGTATACCAATTTCCATCATCGTTAAAGGCTCCTATTGTAATCCAGGTAGTTCCATTATCTATGGATGACTGTAAAGAAACTCCATCCCATGCGTATTCAATATCATACCATATATCCATACTAATTTGGGGATCCTGCTTACCTGTAAAATCAAAAACAGGACTAACTAAAAAAGATGTCGTTTCATCTGGATAGTTGCCTTCGAGATTAGTCACCCAAGCCTCATTACCATCAGAAGCTGAATTAATTATATCACCATTAGGTATTCCTAATTCCCATAGTTCATCTCCCTCAACCACCCATTGAGCGGCACCATTTTCAAAGTTTTCGAAATAAGGGAAAGTAGTTATTGGTAATAGATGTGTTACAGACTTAAATGTTTGATTATTCGAGGAATTAGGGTCTACTAAAATATTGACCGAAGAAATGATGGTATATGTTTGGCCAGCATCCGATAAATCGACAGGAGTCGAAAAAGTATATACCACTTCTTTACCAGGTGGTATTGTGGTAGACATTATCTCTGTTACCCAATCTCCATCATTTAACTTATAGGACACAGGTATATTACTGACATCTTGGATACCCACATTACCTACAACCACACTTACAAATTCATTGGATAACCCTTGACCCGAATTTGGAGAAATAACATTAGCAATACCTACATCAAAATCTTCTTGAGGTGCTAACTGCCAGCCCATATCTCTTAAAATTGCTCGCGTGACATCTCCCAAATCGTGAATTGCTTCTCCACTACTATTGAAGGGTGTCATTAAAGAATTGGGGTCACCTCGAAGGAAAGTAGCTTCATCCCAATGTGAAAAGCTACTCCCAGGATCAAATGGATTAGGAGCGAAAATTTTTGCTCTTTGATTATCCAAAACCTTTCTGACGCCAATGCTATTAATAAATAAATTACCGCCAACTAGAGCATCTGTTTGAGCCTTTGAACCGAAAGGCAGGTCTAGTATAGGAATCCCATTTTCAAGTTCCACAAAAGTATCCCATGTGTTAGGAAATGCACCAGCTCCTCTACCGACACCTTGGCCACCATTAGAGGCACCCGTAATACCCATACCATGACCTATTTCATGAAATACTATTGTAACGAAATCAGTTTGGTTTGCCGGAGGATTTGCATCTAAACCGTAATAGAAATTAAATGAAGAGTTATAGGTTTGGATCAGATCCGGTTGACCAGGTAACAAGTCCTCACCTGCTATTGAATTGCCCATTGAGGATACATATACAACTGTTGGATCAGGAGCGTTGGGTACATTGCTTACAACATTTGAACCATTTTGAGCGATCGTGTTCCCGCCCAAATCTCTAAAATCAGCGTCAATAACAATTGGAACGGCTGATACGATTTCCATTTCCCACATATCTGCAGCGAATCTAAAAGCGTTTCTAGCTGCCGAATTATTATTGAAATTAGCACTAAAATTTATAATAATTTCGCTGGTAGCTAGACTATTTTGGAATGATCTAGCAGCCTGTTTAGACTTTGCAAATAACCTTCGAAACTGCGCAAATCTTTGGTTAGAATTGAAGATTCGAGATGGTTGCGATAAACCTGAATGGTAACATGTATCAACAATCGTGGAGTGCTGAATTACCCCTTTAATGGTATTTGTGACTTTTATTTGAGCCGAACTAAAGAAAGCGTAAATTATAAATAAAAAACATAG
>JBCCSU010000296.1:0-5694 GCA_039199635.1 Bacteroidota bacterium
CTAAAAGTTGACCTGGGACACCCAAAGTCAACCTAAAATCAACTCCTAAAACCTATAAATGACTATTTTAACCTGTAACTCAATACAGGTGTCGAAAACAGGAAAAAGAGAAGATGCAATCCGGGTTTTATTTGGGTACAGGTATAATCTTGTTATCAGTATTAAGCTATCCTGTTTTTAACAGACTTTTTAAGAAAGGAAGACTAATTTAATACACCGGACCAGCAGACTTTTGAGCGAATAGAACCTAAATCCGGTTCATGCCCGAAAATACCATAAACAGCAGCGCCTGAACCTGTCATGCTGGCATAAGAAGCTCCTAAAGTGTACAGTTGTTCTTTTATCTCTTTGATTTTTGGATGCTTCGGCAGTATTGATGCTTCAAAATCGTTTGAAACAGTGTATTTCCATTCCTCAATAGGCCTGTCCAGGGCTTCTATCAGATTAATTCGATTCTCATTTGGTATGATTCCGCTGTAAGCTTCAGCAGTAGAAACATGAATACCTGGCGAAATCAATACCAGGCGCTTACCCGTGAGGCTCAACTTAGACGCCCTCAATTGGGTGCCTGTACCACTGGCTATTGCGGGCTGGTTTCGGACAAAAAAGGGGCAATCGCTACCCAGTTGAGCAGCATAGTTTTTTATTGTCTGATCCCCAAGATTTAGCTCGAAGAGCTTATCCAGCATTTTAAGTGTAAATGTTGCATCTGCACTGCCACCTCCTAGTCCCGAACCTATGGGTATTACCTTGTGTAAATGGATTTTTACATTCCCTATCTTATGGTCTGTTTTGATCATGTCAAAAGCCTGAATACACAAATTACCTGAACCGGGAATTGATAGCCCGGAGCTTTTAAACTCAAACTGCTCAGAAGTTACAATCTCCAAAACATCGGCGAAGGGTACAGGGTAGAAACATGAACTTATGTTATGATACCCATCTGATCTTTTGGAAAGAATATTCAGTCCTACATTTATTTTGGCATTCGGGAATGTTACCATAATAATGGTTACTAGTTATTGGGCTGCTAAAATCAATAAACCAAACCAATAACTAATAACGATTAACCATTATCTAATGAGATTAACCCCACCTCTGCGTTCAATGAGGCCTTTCTCCGGTTCAAACTGACTTCTAAACTCAACCTTATAGGCGTAAGCACCACCCGGCAGGGGTTTGCCAGGGTCATTATCGTATCCACCATTCCAACCGGTAGTTTGCATTTCCTGGAGATTACTCGATTGAAAAACCATTTCACCCCATCTGTTAAAGATATATATTTGAAAATCCTCTGATTCCACCAAAAATGGGAAGACAATGAATTGCTGATTAAGTTGTATCTGGCTGTTTGGGTAAAAAGCTGTAGGTGCATTAATACGGCCTTCACAGTCTTGGATAATGTCGATATCTGCCGTAGTTATACAGCCAAATACATTCGTAAGTTCTGCGCTAATTGGACCAAGATCTTCAATAATTAGGCTATCGTTGCTGGTTGAGAACCTGTAACCTGTAGTAGTACCAGTTATTTCAACACCATCTCTATCAAACCATCGTACACTGCTAAAACCGCCCGGAGGGTTTTCTAACATAACGAACCTCCTCTCTGGGTCTTGCTCGAAGGGGCATATTGCATAGCGAGAATCGAAGGGGTTAGGGGAGGACTCTCCGAATGAAACTGTAAAAAAAGCAGTTGTATCACACGTAATAGTGCCATCTCCAAGTGCTGTTATAGCATATGTAATTGATTCACTAAATACCTCGGGGTTGACAATTTCCAGTGACTCATTTGCTCCTAGAATAGAAACGTTAGTGGCTGCTGAACCATCTAAATTGGTAACGCTGACTAGAGAAGTGCTGCTAGTGGTGAAATCTATCAGTAAAGCGTCATCATCACAAACCGGAAAGGGGCCCGGTTCTATACTTAGCTCAATAGCTGGTGGCTGCGTAATGGAAACATTTAATGCGCTATTGCAGTCCGCATCATCTGTGAAGTCAAAAATATAGTCCCCTACGTCAATAGGAGATATGGAAGTAGTAACGTCATTTTGATCACCTGTGGCCACAATGGAATTGGAACCTACCTGCCTAAGCTCCCAAGTGTAAATAGTTGGAACACCGTTGCCGCCCAACGTATAGGTTATTTCCCCATCAGTTCCATCACAATTAGCTTGCTGCGTTTGTTGAACTGTTATTTGATAGGTAATAGGTGGATCAACCACAAAAGCAAAATCCTGAGAGCAGCCAGTTTGACTTACAACTACGCTAAGCGTGTAGGCTCCATCTGTAAGACCAGGGATATTTACTGCAGAAATACCATCACTAAAGATTGTTGTCGGCGGATAAGATATTGGCCCACTAACCGAATAGGATAATTGACCGGCTATAGCAAAAACAACTTCGGCGGAACCGTTATTGCCAACGCATGAGCCTGGTGAAGTAGTATTAATGGGCAGCTGCACTTCGGGTAAAGGGTTTACTAAAAAGCTTTGTCTGGTAGTAATATCAGTGAACGGTTCTCCTAAATAGTCCGGGCATTGAATAAGTACTGTGAATTCTAAAGTATAGCCACCTGGATCAGTGAATGTATACGTAACAGTAGGGTCATCCTGTGATAGCGTTTCCGATTGTACCAGAATACTGTCAGCATCATAAATATTGATCTGATAGAGTTCAAGTGATTCATCTAAGGCATCCTCAACGGTAAAAGTAAATTGATCACCCGAGCAGCCATTTGGTGGATCAATTCTGGCATTTTGACTTGTGCCAAATGGATCTTGTATAAAGTTTGGCAAACCTAGATTGCTATTTGTTCCTGGCGCTAGTCCAAATGTATTAAGTACTGGTACCGCGTTTCCAAAAACAACATCGGGATTGTTTATAGTGGCTACCTGCTGCTCACCAATGGTAGCTGCATCATCCGTATCCATAGCAATGTAGAGTAAGCCGTCTGGAGCAGCTTCGATAGCGCCTAATTGGACTCCGGCAGGTAAATTTGAAAGATCAGCCACCTCAACAGAATCCCGAATGTAGGTGGGATCTGCTGCACCTCCATTGGCTGAGTCTAAATGCCATAGATATACCTGACTGCCTGCGGCTCCGTTAATTGTAGCAAACAGATTATTACCACTAGGACTATATTCGAGGCCGTATACTTGACCACTGACGGCGGGAGGACCGGCTACACGGTCAGGGTCATTAAAATCGAGGATCAAGAATTCTATGATGGCACCGCTGGCTTGATCAAAATCAAAGAGTTCTATGAAATTTTCATTTTCCCCCTCAGAATAGGCCACTGCTATCTGATTTTCATCGCTAAGGATCATATAACCCTGGGCCTCCCTATCTGTGCTATGTATGCTACCTACATTTGAAATGACTGCATTTCCTATGCCATTAGCCAATATAGGAAAAGCTTTAAAATTGTTGTTACCAAATTCGTGGACGATTATCCAATTTTCAGACCCGGTAATACGCTCTGTTACATCCATACACAATAATGTGCTGAGCTCTCCATTTTGATTTCTTACTAAATCACCCAGGCCGTTGTTTAACTTTAAATCGAAAACGGAATAATAAAGATTATACATGTTAGAGCTATTGTATATATTTTGTGTTGTAAATATATAATACAAGGTCTCGTCTCCTTCGAATGGCACTATTAAAACGGGCTGAGTAGCATCATTGCTACCATTAAGCTGATCAGTGGAAGTTAGCAAATTACCTTCTCTATCATATACATCAATACCATCGGAATAGAAAAGCGGTTGTCCATTTGGATCACAGTATATGGCACACCCTTCAGGTGTTACCATTTGACTACCACCATTGTAAATATCCGGATCATCAATAGGAATAGGCACCACAGGTCCTGGGTTTTCAAACGAAAGTGGATTGAAATCAATGCCAGCCCGGTTTCCAAAATACCAAACGAAGCCGCGCTGCTCGTTTTCTCCGTAGGTATTTACGGTCACTGTTTCTGAAGTGCTACATCCGGAGCCGTCTGTCGCTACCACCCAATAAATACCTGAAGAGTCCGGAACGAGAGTATTGCCTGATTGCATAGTAAACCCATTGAACCAAGTGACAGCACTCGCTCCCTCCGCAGTTGCCTCTACAGAAGCGGTGCCGTTAGAGCCGTAGGGCGGTGGAAAAAATACCTGGCAAAATGTGGTATCTGTAACTACGTCAATGGTAATATCAAAGGCATTGATAACTACGTCATTACTGGCTTGATTACCAACACCATTTACAAAGGCTGTTAACGTTACAGTAAAAGATTGAGCATCTGAAAAGACGTGTACAGGCGATAATAAACCGCTGGTGTTACCATCTCCAAAATCCCAGAAAACGCTGTCAGCCACGGCGCTGATCTCCGGAAAAAATAAAACTTCCTCATTTTGACATTCACCAAACCATGAAAAATCAACGGTGAAATCAGGCTCTATAAAGGGTAAAAAAGCTGGGAATTGTTGAGCAACAAAGTCGAAATCGTTTACCTGTTGATTTTGAGCATCAATATCAACGATGGGCCTGGGGTCATAGGCTACTAAGCCAGCAAATTGTTGGGTGTTGTCAAGGGAATCAGGTGAATCAATTCGGCCAACCCGAAATTGTCCGTTATCCGCTTCATACAAATGATAAATAGTACTGTCAGGAGCCATTTGCAACCCAAAACTTCTTACCATATTGGTAGTTAATACAGGCCTCAATACAGGCAGAATTTCATTTAGATCCACTTGCATCAAGGAATCTTCCGCAAAACCAAAATTACCTGAGATGTAGATAAGCTCTCCGCTATTGTTCCATTCTACGTCGTAAATGCCGTTTGTGGTTAATGCGCTCAAATCAATCGTGGAATTGGTTAATGCTCCCGTGGTTAGATCGATATCCAATATAGTGATGTCCTCAGTTCCGTTTGCCGGAGAAACGGCGATTCTATTGGATTGAGTATTGTAGGAAAAATTATTTACCTCTGTGGGGGTGCCGGGTAAGTTGTATGTTGTAGTAGTTAACATACCAGTACCATCAATCTCGGTCACCAGATAGTCTGACGTTCCGGATAAATGATTTATAAGCCAAAAACCATCTGTTTGGTCATTAGATATTATGACCATCCCTTCTGAAAGTGTTCCCGAGATACCAGGTATTGCTGAATTTAAGGTGCTTATGTTGCCCTCAGGAGGATCGGGAAAAAATACTCCGGCTCTTGATAGATTTTTGTCAAATATTGATTGGGTAATTACCCCCGAATTGTCAATAACGAATATGAAAATCTCATCTGCATTACCAGGGTTAGCACAAATGACGGTCCCTTGATTGCGTGTAAGACTACCCTGTAAGTTGTTGATCAATAACACATGTGAACGATCATATACGTTCTGGCCATCTGTATAAAATAAAAGTTCTCCAGTTATGGGATCAGTAGCCACTGCCCCACCTCCAAAGCCAAGAATGTTTTGAAGTGTAACATGTTCTACTGTTAGGTTTGGCCTTACAAAACGAAAACTGTTAGCGTTATTACCGAAAAACCAATTTATGCCGGAATAACTTTGTCCATTCATCTGTAAGCTACTTCCAACAAATAAAACCAAAAGACAAACCCTGCAAAACTGACTATGGGACATTAGTAATCTTAAATTTTGTTTAGTTAAATAACTGCAAATGACGGTTCTGATTGTGCAGCAATAAAAA
>JBCCSU010000297.1:0-5667 GCA_039199635.1 Bacteroidota bacterium
AAAAAAAGAACCTATTCTGAATAAGAATGGTGCAAATATTTAATTCTATGAACCCAATGAAAGATATGAATTCAGGTTAAAAAAATGGACTGGCCAAGGGCTCAGTCCATTCATTCTAAAGGAACATTAACACGTTTTTAATATCAATTTGGAGATCGGTATTGCATGCGTTAAAGGATTCCCTATCGTTTTCAAAAATAGTCATTTTTTGAATACGATAGGTCCGTCCTCTAGTTCCTTTCATTCTTAAAGGAAATCAGTTAAATAAAATTTTAAAAAATGCGAAACATTTTACGAATGTTTAAAGTCCAGGGTCAGGCACAACGCTTTCTGATCATCTTCTTCGCGCTCACAATTACCGGATTTGAACTCTTTGCTCAGAAAAGTAAAGTTACGGGAACTGTTAAATCAGACGATGGTGAAACATTGCCCGGAGTAGCGATTCGGGTTCAAAACACCACTATTGGAACAGTAACAGATGTCGATGGAAATTTTTCTCTTGAGATAGAAGAGGATGCAGCACTGGTATTTTCTTACGTAGGGTTTAAATCTCAAATTGTTTTAGTATCTGGCCGTACCAGGCTTGATGTTACCCTAGAAACAGACATTAAGCAGTTATCTGAAGTAGTGGTGATAGGTTATGGAACACAGAAGAAATCCCATCTAACGGGTGCTATTTCCAAAGTAACTAACGAAAATCTTGAGCAGCTTCCCTTTGCTCGCGTAGATGATGCTTTGGTAGGGCAGGTTTCCGGGGTTCAAATTTCAGGTACTTCGGAGGAGGGTGTAGGAAGTGATCCTACCATCCTAGTTAGAGGAGTTGGTTCTATTAATGGCGGTTCAGGACCACTTCTAGTTATTGACGGAGCTCCGGTTGATTCAGAATTCTTTGGCAACATTGATATGAATGATATAGAGTCGTTCGAGATCTTAAAGGATGCAGCTTCAGCCGCCATTTTTGGGTCGCGTGGGGCAAACGGGGTGATCATGATAACCACAAAAGAAGGAAAAGAAGGGGCTGTTAAATTTAACTACAACGGGTTTGCCGGTTATCAAGAGGGCCATAAAAGTGAGTATTTTCAAACGTCAATCAATGATCATGTGGCATTCGAATTAGCTAACAATGAATTCGTTAGCGATGCCACCAGAATTAAGCAACTACTGGGAGATACCAATTGGGAAGATATAGTGATTGAGGGTGGTTATGTTACTAGTCATTCATTATCGGCCAGGGGCGGCAGCCAGCGTACTACATATAGCACTTCATTAAGTTACTTGCATGATGAGGGGGTATTATTAGTTGATGACTTTAAGAAGTATAATTTCAAGGCAAGAGTTAATACTAAGGTATCTGATAAGTTATCCTTAGATTTTAACATCAATCCGTCTTATACTAAAAGAAGGAGATATACTGATGCCTTGCGCCAAATGGTACGTCAAAGTGCGCCTTGGCTGCCTGAAAGGCATACGGCTCGTACTTTGCAGTTTGTCAATTCTGAAGATTTTCCGGACCTCCAGGTGGGGGATTACGTATGGCAGAGTCATTTTGATGACGTGACTGTACGGGATGTATTTTTTGACGATAACGGCAATATCGCAGGATTTAATGAGTTTGAAAGTGGCAGTATAAGCAATACAGGTAATGCCGGCCCACTTCAGAGAATTTTAGAGCGAGAGACCATTGATGAACGACTTAAGGTTTTTGGTAATGTAAAAGCCGATTACAAGATTAATAACGATTTCAGTTTAAAGACTAACGTAACCGTTACTTTTCAAGATCTTTTACAAACGGTTTACCGTGGAACGGAATCTACGAATTTCGCCGGAGATGCACTCGCCCGTGAGCGAAATCAGTCAAGGTTACGATTCGTTGAAAATCTCTTCCTGAATTATTCTAAAGATTTTGCGGATCATGAAATTGACGCTGTTCTCGGGGTATCAGGAGAGCAAGAAATCGATAGAATCACTGAGTTTGAGGGGAATGGTTTTACCAACGATGACATTCCTAGAATTGAAGGTGCGACAAACATTTTTGTTCGGGACGGTTACACCCGTGAGCGTAGACTTATATCATTCATTGGACGGGTGAACTACGCTTTTAAGGATAGATATTTAGCCTCTATTAGTGTAAGAAGAGATGGAAGTTCAATATTTGGGAGTAATACTAAGTATGGTAACTTTCCCGCCTTTTCCCTTGGATGGAGGGTATCTGAAGAAAGCTTCCTTTCCGGTTCATCGATACTGAGTAATTTAAAAATACGGGCAAGCTATGGTGTTACAGGAAACGATAATGTCAACCTCCCCATTGCAGTACAGGAATTTTACCCTTACTTACCAATTTTAAGATCGGAACCTTTAGCTGTAGAGGGTGGTACAGCACAAACCTTTAATGCTATAAATATTGCAAATGACAATTTAAGATGGGAAAGATCTATTGAGATTAATCCGGGTATTGACTTTGGTTTATTTGACAACAGGATAAATGGTAGTATAGAATACTACAGAAGAACAAGCGATGACCTTCTTCTTGATGTACCCGTCTCCGGTACAACAGGTTTTACAACATCATTTTTGAATATTGGTGAAGTAAGAAATGAAGGAATAGAAGTGAACTTCAAGACCTTCAATATGAATCGAAGCGATTTCAAATGGAGCACAAACTTTATTGCATCAACCAATAAGAATACCTTGACAGATTTTGGTGATGCCGATGGTACCGTAATCACTCCTAGTGATGGGGCTGACAGAAACACGGAATGGATCTCAAGTGTAGGTAACCCAATTTCAAATTTTTACGGCTTTGTGTACGAATCGGATGTGCCTCTTGAGTTTCGTGCTCGTCCCTTTGAAATCATAGGTTCTAAATCACAAGATGTGTACGTCAAAGACCTGAATGGAGATGGTATTATTAATGACGATGATCGTACCATTCTAGGGAATGCATACCCTGAGTTCATATGGAGCATTACTAACGAGTTTACCATTGGTAGATTCGATGTATCCTTCATGTTTCAAGGTAGCCATGGTGCTGAAACCCGAAACATAGCGGATCTGGAAGGGTTCTCCTTATCATTAGGGGCAAACGCAACGACAGCAGAAGCACCAAGATCGGAGTTTTTGCGCCCAAGAGTGTTAACCAGTGACATCATTCAGGATGCATCTTTTGTAGCACTTCGAAACTTAAATATTGGCTATACATTGCCTAGCTCGATTCTAGAGCAATTCAAGATTCAGTCTGCCAGAGTTTACGCTTCAGCGTCAAATTTACTCTACTTCCATGCTGATAATTTTACAGGTTGGAATCCTGAGTCGATAAGACAAGGTGGGGACTTTAATCCTATCACTTATGGTTATAATCGAGGTGGGTCTCCTATTGTAAGAAAAGTAGTTTTAGGTGTCAACATTAATTTTTAAGACGATGAAAGCTATATATTCTAAGATACTAATCATATTTTCCATTGTAATTATCACTTCATGTGATGATTATTTGGATCCTGAACCTATTTCCTTCATAAGTCAGGAATTCTTTTTCGCAGATGACGATGATCTGGATGTGGGTATTTTGAATATCTATGACGGATTACAAGGAGACAACGATCAACAGATTGTTGACTTCAGATCTACTCAAATCGAGTATATTCTAACTGAGATGCGCTCAGATAATGCCAGAGCTAGAGGGGGAGGAGATGCAACCTCTGATTTTCAACAGTTCGAGGTTTATGAAGTGAATACTAATAACATCATTGTCCAGAACTATTATGAGAGCATGTATAATGTCATATTCAGAGCAAATCTCATATTAGATAATTTGGATGCGGCTACTGAAGGGCGCAAGGGTGCATTTGAAGGTGAGGCTAAGTTTGTTAGAGCATATGCCTACTTCCAACTAGTAAGGCTTTTTGGACCGGTACCCATGCCTTTAAGAGTAATTTCTCCTGACGATGATGCAGCTATTGCGTTTACAAGAATTGCAACGGATGTGGTCTACAATCAAATTGTTGAAGACTTACAGGTAGCCGTTGACAACTTGGATAACCAGTTCAAAACAAGAGCTTCTAAGGCAGCTGCTCAAGCACTTTTGGCTAAAGTTTACCTGACTATGGCGGCCGATGGACAGACCTCCTTGTATGAAGAGGCCAGGTTACTGTGCGATGATATTATTTCCTCAGGAGAGTACGAGCTCGTGGATGATTACGCTGAAATATTTACGAATGAAAAGAACAGCGAGATAATTTTTGCGATCGACTACATCGAGAACAACGTGTTGACCAGTCAAAATTTCAGTTGGGAGACCAGTGATCTTGGTGATCGAAGATTGAACTACACGACCGAAAATATACGCGCAGTTTGGGATGATAGAGAAGAAACAGTTAGAGATGTTCGGTTGGCCTCCATTATAGATGGTCAGTTTATGAATACTAAGTATAGCACAAATAACATCAGCGGGCCTTTGCAATCCGGAAACGATTGGATAGTGCTCCGCTATGCCGATGTATTATTAATGTATGTTGAGGCTGTACTCGCCGGAGGAAGTGTTACGAATAATACTACCGCAATTTCATATTACGATGCAGTAAGGAGTAGAGCTGGTTTTCTATTACCTTCTCAAAGCATTACCAAAGCTCAATTATTAGAAGAACGCAGAATGGAATTGTCCTTTGAAAATCAGCGGTTATTTGATCTTATTCGGTTTGGTGAAGCGATTAATGTGTTGTCGGCTCACGCCGATATTACAGGGGGTCAATTTCAGAACACTGACTTGTTATTACCAATACCACAAAATGAGAGAAACCTCTCTGGTGATTTTAATATGCCTCAAAACCCTGGGTACTAATAAAAATAATTAAGAAAATGAAAACGATTAAACTACAAGTTTTAGCTTCCTTACTTATTGCGTTAGTAGTAATAGGATGTGAATTTGATCTTCCGGAAGAGGGATCTATACCTGATATCAACTTCCCTGAAGCCTCTTTTACCGCTGATATCGGATCTAACCATCGTGAGATAGTATTTACCAATACCACTAATGATGAAGCCACTGGATTTATCTGGGACTTTGGAGATGGTAATACCGCAGAGGTTAATTTAGAAAATCGGGATACAACCTATCAATACAATGAAGATGGCACCTATGAGGTAACTCTAACAGCCTTTGACAATAACGAAGTTACAAGCACATCAACAGCGACACTTGATATTTTTGATGAAACCCCACCTCTGGCAAACTTTGATTTTGCCCAATTAGATGGTGATTTCAGAGTAGTTACCTTTTCAAACTTATCTCAAAACGCAGATTCTGCCGTATGGGATTTTGGCGATGGTTCAGGAACATCTAACGAGTTTAACCCCGTGTATACGTTTGCAGGCGCGAATAGCGGTGATACTTTCGATGTTACGTTAAGAGCTATTGATGAACTACTGGATTTTGCAGATACTACCATTACTATTACTCTCATTGATGATCCTACACGTCCAATAGCGAATTTTTCTTCTGAAACCGTGGGCCTTACTGTATTCTTTACGAACGAATCAGTTAATGCGACTTCTTATGTCTGGGATTTCGGGGATGGCAATAGCTCCACTGGGCTAAATCCGTCACACAGGTACGAGGAAGCGGGTAGATACGAGGTTAGCCTTTCCGCCATTAGTGACGATACCAGGCGAACT
>JBCCSU010000298.1:0-5664 GCA_039199635.1 Bacteroidota bacterium
ATGCCATCAAACAAATATCTAACCATAGCATCGTAAAAGTCAAGAGGACTTTCGCACCACACCTTTTTTGAAATCATCCGAAAATCTGCCCTTTTCAATCATATAGACACTTTTAACAAAAATACCTGTCAAACTCGGGAAGTAGATTCAACTAGAGAAGAACGCGACACGTAAGAATATCCATTTTGGTATTTAGTCTAGCTTTAATGGTCTTTCAAAATACGTGTGACCTGAGGGTTAAATGTATTTGATTTGAGGAGTACTTCGTCTCCGACACTAAAATTATCTTTTTCATTTAGAGTTACTTGAACCATGTCGCTTCCTATGGCTATGGAGGCTATTGTCGTATGTTTTTCACTTCTAATGTTAACAATGGAACCATTCAGATGAGTACTATTGAGCGTGTTAGTTGTAAATGTTTCGTAAGGTGATGCGGATGAAGTAACTCTTTGGTCTTTGATCACTAAAACGTGATCTGCCATCCTTATGATCTGGTCGATATCGTGGCCAACAAAAAGAGTGGTACATTGTAGCTCTTCATGTACTTTCAAGATATACTTCTCGAGTTTAAGCTGCGTGGAAATATCTAAAGCAGAAAGTGGTTCATCTAGAAGTAGCATTTTCGGTTTTTGTACGATAGCACGAGCCAATGCTACACGCTGTTGTTGTCCTCCGGATAAATACGCAGGCTTATATTGTATTAAGCCCTCTAAATCCATGACAGTAATTACTTGATTTATCAAATCAATGGTAGCCTCTTTCGATAATGCGAACTTCAAGTTTTCCATCACCGTCATGTTCGGAAATAAAGTATAATCCTGGAAAACAAAACCCACTTCTCTTTTACGGATAGGTTTAAACAGACCTTTAACCTGATCAAACCATATTTCCTTGTTGTAGATGATCTGGCCCTTATCTGGGCGCATTAAGCCACTGATCATTCTTAAAAGTGATGTTTTTCCCGCTCCTGATGCTCCACAAATAGCCGTAAAGGAGCCGGATGGTACCTCAAAATCAAATTGGAACTCTTTATATCCGTCTGCGGTAGCTAACCGCTTATTTATATGACAGGCTATCATGAATTAGCTTATGTTAGTAGCTGAGTTTCCGTTGAACACATATAATAGAGCCAGGATCACAAAAGAGAGGGTAATTAAAATAATAGAATAGGTATTAGCCGCATGGTAATTCATCGCTTCTACCTGATCATAGATCGCAATGGAGGCTACACGAGTTTCACCCGGAATGTTTCCGCCTATCATCAGTACTACGCCAAACTCACCGATGGTATGCGCAAAAGAAAGTACTATGGCGGTAGTAACGGCTGATTTCATAATAGGCATTTGAACTTTAGTAAAAATTTCCCATCTGTTTTTACCCATAGTTTGAGCAGCTTCAATCAAGCTTCTAGGAACTTTATTGTAACCGTTTTGCAGGGGTTGCACCATAAAGGGCAAGCTGTAGATCATAGATGCTAAAACTAAACCCTCGAATGTAAAGGCCAGTTGAATATTCAAATTGGTATTTAACCATTCACCAATGCCGGAGGTGGGACTGAAGGCAACTAACAAATAGAAACCAATTACGGTAGGAGGTAAGACCAGGGGCATACTTATCAAAGCTTCAAAAACGGGCTTGATCTTACTCTTTAGATTAGCAAGTAGGTGAGCTAAAGGTAGAGCCAGAATAAATAGAATAACGGTAGTAACCAGTGCTAGCTGTAATGTCAGTAGAAGAGGTTGCCAATCAATCATGGAAATAGCACTGTTTAATTTTTAATGATCAAAACTACAGTTTTCTAAGGCTCAATGAATTTTACTTGAATCAAACTGTTACAAAATACTGAAATGAGCTTCTTTATTCAGTGATGACCCAAAGACCACACTCTGATCTTACATCATCGTACAATTTGTAAATCACCAAAAGGCACATGCTATTTTTGAAAGCCACTTTTACTTATTCGGACGTTCATGACTATATCCAAAATCCTTCAAAATTTCTTTGCCTCGTTTTGAGAGGATAAAATTCTGAAATGCCAGAGCCTCTTTGGGCTGATTTGAGTTTTTTAGCACCACCACGGCTTGCGCTATGGGCTCATAGAGTTTTGGATCAATATCCTCACAAAATCCTCCGAGACGTCTGAACGAAGATCTAAACGATTGGGATAAGATACCTGCCTCGGCTGCTCCCGTTCTGGTGAAAATGGCCGCCTGTGTAATGTGTTCCCCATAGACTAGACTGGGAGCCGGGTTTACGGATAGCGCTTTTATTGCTTGCAGGGCAGATCGCCCATAAGGAGCAATTTTTGGGTTAGCAACCGCCAAATTTTCTATACTCGAAATATACTTTTTTGAAAAGGAGAAAGTGTCTTTTCGGTTCATCGTGCAGAGGCAAAGCTGGCCATAGGCGTATATGTAAGGCTCATCCAGCGTCAATTTTTTATTGGAAAGTTGTGTAGGATAAAAAAGATCTGCAGATGCGAATACATCAAAAGGAGCCCCTTTTTGGATCTGTGCCGTAAGGGTTCCCGACGATGCAGCAGATAATTCTACGTTGATGTTATTATCTTTTTTAAATTCTTTAACCAGCACCTCCATAGGAGCACGCATATTAGCTGACGTGGCAATCAGAAGTGATTTTTCCCGTTGATCTTTACAGGATAATATTATGATTAAAAACCATAAGAAAATGAACTTTTGAAACACGTTTCTCTAGTACGATTATTTTAAATTTAGCTTAAAACAGTGCTTTTGAGTTATCAAAATAAACAATATAAAAAATGGCATTAGGATCCAAAGAACTGGCGATGGGGTCAATTTTATTACAACCCTGAAGATACAAGAGTTTTTCCTCCTAAGCGTGAAAAAGCCGCCGGTTGGACCAAAAATTTTGGTAATCCGATTTCAATAGTCATCAATATAGCTATTCTTATTTTTATGATATTCATCATTAGTTTACTTAGCTAGTCTACCAATGATTTAATCGTACAGTCTGTACTAAATGACCTAAATGGTGTTCCCCATGCCAAGCATAAAGCGCAATATTTGAGGATAAAGACACCTCTTTACCGTGTTCCGGGTGAATGAAAGTCTTATCGAGATCATCTGAAGTCAAAGATTTTAATACGGGAACCCAGCGCGCATGTAAAATTTCAAGAAAACTCAGTGCGGTTTCAATGGGTACCGTTTGGTAATCCGAAAGCTCTGCCCATGCTACCTCATTATAAGCTTTTATGGTGGGATTTTCCTCAGTCAGTGCCCATTTAAAGCGTATATAGCTGTTGACATGACTATCAGGAACGTGATGAATCACCTGGCGTAACGTCCATCCGTCTGGTCGATAAGCAGTCTCTAATTGTTCGCTGCTCAAATGCTCGGCCACATTTCGAAATCGGGCAGGTAACGTTTCAATTTGATTGATCCAAAGTTTTACATTGGATGAGGTAATACGTTCAGGCTTTTGAAATCGGCCAATAGGGAAGCGTAGTTGTTCGAGTTCGTTCATAGAGAATTAATGGCTTCTTTTTTGTCTGTATTTATGCAAGAAACCCCTGGCCTGTGTTTGTACTTTCTTTTTTAAGAAACTACTCCAACCTAGAAGAATTCCCGGAAGACCTAAGGCCATCCTGGACCAAATCCAGAAGTCAAAATGATCATTATGTGTTAAAATCAAGCCATCTTTGAAAGTAAAGGAAGCCTGGATTTTATTATGCACCTTTCGGCCTGTCTTTGAGAAGTTATAAATAGCTTCCCAGTAGGCCTTTCCTTCATTTTTATCTGCCTGTACATCACTGTAAATTATAACCAGATCCTTTCCACCGCGCTCCAGCAACATGCGCCACATATCTCCAACCTCGGCACCCTTTAATATGCCAAAGCCAGGGTCACTAAACACAATATTTTTATGATAACAAGAGGCCATAGTTTCAGCGTCATGATGGGCAAAAGCATTGTAGAACTTCTGAATTAAGCTTTGATGACTGTTATTCATACTTCAAGTAAGATAACCAAGTTTTTTTATATCGTCTACCAAAGGCTGTAGCTTTTCTATGGTAACATGATCCATAATCACAGCCTTGTACCATTTGGGTGCGTTATGATCATCCGGTACCAAGCCGTATTTATGAGCAATTTCATAGGGTATTTGGTTAGATGCTATGGTAACAATATTTGATGCCTGCTGGCGGTAGTAAATTACCCCAAGATCATCCAGCTGCCGACATAACCAATCCGTTCTATTCATAAGAACGAGTACTTTTTCATACCACCCGTGAGGGCCATAGGTCATCAATATCATCCATACAGCGATGGCATTCGCTCCGGATCTACTCCCAATGATTGTGAAATCCTCACCTTCTACATAGCTTGCTTTATTCGTATTAGCATATTGAATGAGTTTTTTACGGCAAAGAAAAATGCCTGTACCGTAAGGAGCTTGCAGCATTTTGTGTGCATCTAATGTTACTGATGATACTTCTTCATTGCTAAAATTCAAATTATTCTCAGGGTTAGCAAAGGGATAAAAAAAGCCTCCATAAGCGCCGTCTACGTGAATTTTATAGGGAACATTAGCTTTTTTAAAAGCTTTGGCCAGCACGCTAGGATCATCTACGCTGCCAAACATTGTGGTCATCATATTAGCAATACCAATAAAATACTTTTTCCCAACTTTTTTTTGATGGTCAAGCACTGATTCGATTCGCTTCAAACTCATGGTGCGATCAGCCTGATCTATTGCTACTTCTGCAAGATCAATATTAAGAATATTAGCTGCCTTAGAAGAAGAATAATGAGCATCAGAACTAGCGATGATTACAATTTCTTCAATTCGTGCCTGATACGCTTGCATAAAGTAATTCCTGTAGATCCAGATGGCCTGCATATTAGCCTCTGTTCCACCGGATGCCACGTAACCGTCAAAATCACCTACACCTTTCAGAATATCTTTGGCGCATATTTCGATGAGCTCTTTTTCGATAATTTGCGTGCCTTTGAAAAAGCTTTCTGATTTTCCCAACGTATGACATCCAATATGGTTGGGGTTCTGGATAAGGATGGATAGATAGGGTGCATTATTCAGAAAGGGGGCGTCTTGGTAAAAGACTTTATCATCCAAATGAGAGGCCGGAACACCGATAATGTTCTCACTGTAGTAGTTTACGTTCTCATTCAGAGCTTCAAAAACACGTTTACGTATCGCTTCAGGCGATAATTTTTTCCAGCTGTTCATACCAATTGATTATAGATTAAATAAGGCAGAAGAGAGTTCTGCGCGGCCTCCCTCATGCGGGTTAGGTGTGCTACGCGAATATAGGAAAAGCTCAATAAATATTACTTTATCATCATAAGTGACAGCCCACTGGGTTTTGATCTAAATTGCGCTTGATCCATCAGAACTTATTTCGAGTTTTAGAAGTAAATTAAATACGATCAATTCGCCTCTCTAAGCTGTCATTTTTTAGGTCATTGATGTTTTGAAAAAACACTCAATTTATCGTTGGACAGATAATTGCCTTATAAATTTTGTAGGTTAATGTTAAAAGAAAATTTAAGAATCAGCTATCTTGAATCTTAAATCTATAGGTATGAATAAAAGTCTTCAACACCGTGCTGTTTTATTAATGGTTTTTGTGCTGCTATCGCACCTCTCTTTTGCGCAAGTTAC
>JBCCSU010000299.1:0-5624 GCA_039199635.1 Bacteroidota bacterium
AAATTTCTTCATATAAATTGTTTCCAACCTTTAATTTCAAGGGATTTCCATTTCCCGGGAAGCCGCTGTTTTGTCCGAACGATACCGGTATTCGTCATTTTTAAACCACCAAACCTCGAAAGCGCTATAGGTGATGTAGTCAACACAGCCTCTTTCATAGTTAAGCTCTGCTGGTAATCTGAAATAGTTGAACTTGTTATTTTCTCACCGTTAATTAACAGATCAACATTCAAATGATTGGACTTCTTGAGAATATTGGAAGCTCTACCCCTTTGATAATTATCATAGACTCCATTAAGAACAATATCTTTGATTTTTATGGGTTCAGGAGAAGAAACTAACCCTACCATTCCGTTGGCCACGGTAATTCCGAAGTAGTTATTTGGATCGATATTGGTTGCTGAGATTTCCCAGTCTTTACTTTGACTGGCAGTCGTTAACGTTTTAAATAAAAGGATCAGAAATATACTATTCCTCATATCAATTCATTTTGTACAGTTGAATGGAATCGTTGTTCAAAGTAAAAATAAGATACTTTTCTTTGCTGATAGTCAAAGTATCAAAGTTACTTACCTGCCCAACTATGGACAAGCCAGAGGTATTATTATCAATGTAATTAAAGCTCTTACCCGCTACTGAAAAAGCAGTAGAACCAAAATCCGCATCATACCGACCTAGGTTAATATGAGTATTGGTATTATTACCAATTGAAATCATATCTACCCAATCATCCTTATTAAGATCTGTCAACAAGATAGAGTTGATATTTGAGTATTGCATTTGCGTCGGGAGGGGTACCCTTGTATATTGAGTAGAATCATTGAAGAAGATCATTGACTGCAGCTCTTCAACAGATTTTTCAATGGTTTCTGCGCTTTGTTTGACCAGCGAAGATATTCCAATTACATCTGTGGCAAACTTTTGATAGCTCGTGTAGCGACGTTTAATAGACACCAACTGCTTTTCTAATTCATCTTTGGTAAATAAAGGAATATATCTGCCATCAATATGATGCATGATAATGGACTCTTTAGTCCCGTTTTTATCGAAATCATCCACATACATTTTTAATGGATACTCCGGTGAAGCCGAGAACTTATTATTCGAGCCTATGTTACCTGCTAGCAGATCTTTATCTCCGTCTTGATCAAGATCATAGGCTTGCAACGTATTCCAAAACCCTGAGCTATTGGCTATTATAGTCTGGTCGCTGAAAGCGCCGGAGTCATTGATAAAAGTTGTAATGGGCATCCAGTGTCCGGCCAAGATCAGATCTGAATCACCGTCGTTGTCGAAGTCAATCCAGGTAGCTGATTTAACCATTCCAATACCCGCTAATTCAGGGGCTATTTGATTGGTTATATCTTTGAAGCCACCTTTGCCATCATTCTGTAATAGAACGCCACCTCCATTTTGACCATATGCACCGAAAGGTCCCTCATATCCTATGAAAATGTCAAGATCACCATCGTCATCAAAGTCATAAGGCGCCACACAGGTAGAATTCTCTCTTATCTCGGGAAATGTATTATTTAAAATGAAATTACCGTCCTCATTCAGATATAATCGATCCTGAAGTAATGGGTGGCCCGAAGGGTATTCATGACCTGCACTTAGTACAATTAAATCCAAGTCGTTATCTCTGTCTACATCCAGTAGCAGTGAAGCCACATCTTCGAATCTTTGACTTGATTCCAGCTCTTTACGTTCGAAGTAACTTCCTTTTTGAAGAAAAAACGAGGATAATTGTCCTTTTGCACCACCTAAAAAAACATCATCTAATCCGTTCTCATCCACATCTCCAACGGATAGCGCAGGACCACCAGTTGATAATTTGTAAGGCCTTAAATAATCTACATTGAAATCATTATAGTTATTTTCTTCATGTTTCCATTCCAGTGGAGATACGGATCTGGCAAAATAGGTTTTAGCCGACTCATTGTTCTTTGGACTACTCGTCGTTGGCTCTTTTATGCTCAGCCATTGATTAACCTCTATATTTTCCAGTAGCTGATATTGGCCATTGGGCCAATAAATCTCAAGTGTATCAATGAGCTTGCAGGCGCCTAATCCTATGGTCAAATCAGGAGAAACTGATGATTGAAACCCTTTACTAGCTCCGATCCGATAGGTGATTTGGCCCTCTTCATTCTTAATCACCACTTTAGCGCCTACTGAATGAACATTATATCCGTTTCCCATTAAGGACAGCTTTAAATAATTATTGCCATTGGATTCAGTGTTATTCTTGTAGACAAAAGCTACAGCATTTATATTGTTTATGATAAGGTCAAGATCTCCATCATTATCAAGGTCAGCATATGCCGCTCCATTAGAGTACGAGGGCTGATTTAATCCCCATTCATCATTTACCGACTGCCAGGTAATTCCATCAATATTTTTAAAAGCTTCATTGGGGATTTCGAGTTCTGGCATGCGCTTGATCATCTCGGCATCTATACTGTCTTTGTTATTTACTGTATACCGGAAGTCCGAAAGGTTAGAAATGTACTGAATATAATCGAGGTCGTTGGGTCGTTTAACAATACCATTGGATATAAAGAGGTCTTTAAAACCATCGTTATCAAAATCAGCTAAAAGTGGTGACCAGCTCCAGTCGGTTGCTGACAGACCGGCTTGCAAAGCAATATCAGAAAAAACATCATTGCCCCTATTCAACTGGAGTGTATTTCTGGCAAGCTGATGACCATAACCATAACTAAGTTTTATTTCATTTATCTCTGACTTGTCCTCACCTCCGGATTTCATCAATATTTCTGAATTCGCCGGTAACATGTCGGTGGTGAATATATCCATCCAGCCATCATTATTGACATCTGCGATATCGTTACCCATAGAGTAGCGACTGCTGTGTCCCATCATTTTCTCAAGCGATTCGATAAATGTACCGTCCTTGTTATTGATGTAGAGATAGTCATTCTCATGGAAGTCGTTTGAAACATAGATATCCGGCCAGCCATCATTATTGACATCTGCTGCTGAAACTCCTAAACCGTAACCAATTTTACTATTGTAAATGCCTGAAGTCGCGGTTACATCTTTAAATTTTAAAACGCTTTGGGCTACCTGACTCTGAAGCAACAGATCGCCTGCTCTGGCATCCTTGAATTCTCGCCTCTCAGCACTTCCGTAAGAGTCAACCGAATGTACCGAGTGGTTCAAAAGATAAACATCCAAATCCGAGTCTCGGTCGTAATCAAAAAAAACAGCCTGTGTGGCAAAACCTGAAAAGTTTAATCCATAATCCTTAGATGACTCCGTAAAACTTAGATCACCGTTATTTATGAAAAGCTCATTATGCCCTCGGGCGCCCTTATATCCCGAAACATTGCAGACGTAGATATCTAAAAGGCCATCTCCATTAACGTCAGCCATGGTCACGCCCGTAGACCAGTTGCCTTTACCTGCCACATTGGCTTCTTCCGTAATGTCTTTGAACTGGAAACCTCCCAGGTTCAAATACAGTTTATTTGGTTTTTGATTTGCTGTAAAATAGATATCCGGTAAGCTGTCGTTATTTAAATCACCAACAGCAACACCTGCGCCATTATAAAAATAAAGGTACTCCAGTATGTTGAAGTCGGCACTAGATTGGAGATCGTTAGAAAAATCAATACCCGAGTCGATGGGCTTCACTTCTGAAAAAAGCTTGGTCTTTATCTCAGTTTCCTCTCGAGTGCATGATAGTGCAAGGACGGTCAGAAAAAGAACAGAAATACGCATTCTAATAGGCAAATGACAACATGGTGTTGTTGTTTCTGGCAACAAAAACTTTTTGACCAATTACAACGATGTCACGAACCTGGCCAGTAACTTGAAACCCCGATTGTTTTGCACCAATGGAAACGAACGAGCCATCGCCCAAGCCTTTTAATAAATGGCCATAAGATGCATCATATCTGCCGGCTTCGGGTTTCGCTTCAAAAAAATTTCCACCGATTAATAGGTCCATAATATCGTCTCTGTCAAAATCATTAATCGCCACACCGAACATGGGCGCCATCTGCGCTTCTATTGGCAACTCTTTAATTTCAAAACTATCGCCATCGTTTATGGCAACAACCGATCTCAGGAAATTAACTTCGTGTTTTACCGACTGATCTAGTAATTCCGGCTTAAATATTTGATCAATGCTTCTGTCGTTATAACTCTGATACTTGAGATAAGTCTTTTTAAGTTGGGGAAGTTGAGCCACTAGTTCGTGCTTTAGGGTTAGTGGATAATATTTATCAGCTTCTTTTTGACAGAATATATGTTCAATGGTCCCGTTTCCATCAAAATCATTGACATAAAGACGCAAGGGTTTGTCCAAACTTGCGTCAAAGCGAGAATTTAGTCCATGATTTAAGAAAATCAGATCACTATCTCCGTCATTGTCCAGATCGGCTGACTTTACGGTATTCCACCAACCACTTAAAGAATCAAAAGAAGTTGAAGCTTCTTTAAAAGATCCACTTTCATTAAGAAAAACCTTAGGAGACAACCACTCGCCCAAGACGACAAGGTCCTGATCATTATCACCGTCAATGTCTACGAATTCTGAGTCACTTATCATCCCAAACTCTTTTAACCCAGGCGCAACATCCGCAGTGCCGTCAACGAAGTTACCGGCGCCGTCATTTAGCAAAACGTAACTATCGGGAGGCATTCCATATTCGAAGACCTTAGTTCTTGATCCAAGAAACAAATCCAAGTCACCATCTCCGTCAATATCAGAAGCAGAAACTGTCGAGGTGTTGGAGAGATTTGATCTCAGGAAAGGCAAATCGCGGGATGAAAAAACACCACCTCCTTCGTTGATATACAGTCTGTCTCGCAACTCAGGAGTTCCTCTCGTAAACTCATTACCACCGCTAGTTACGAATAAATCTTGATCACCATCGGAGTCCACATCTAAGAAAATGGCATCTGTATCTTCATGTCTCTTGAAATTCAGAAAAGTCTGATTATCAACTTCAAACCCCTGATCACTTTGCACTAAAAGTGCGCCTGGCTGCCCCTTTGCCCCACCAACGTACATATCCGGCATGCCATCATTATTGATATCTCCGATCGCAAATTTTGGGCCCTGGGTCGAAAGCATATGATAGGTTAATCTGTCTCTGTCGAAATCGACAAAACTATTTTCTTTGTGCGTAAAATCCGGAGGTGGTACCGCCTTGAAAAGGGGGTAATACTCTTTTTTATTCATTCTAACGGAATCCCCACCCTCTTTTATATCTAGTGTCTGATTTATCCGGACATTTGGGAAAACCGACTCCTTGAAGGAAGGCCATATAACTATCAAAGAATCGATAGTTTGAATTTCTCCAAGGCCAATGAGTATGGTAGGATCAATGGATGACTGAAAACCTCGTATTGGCATTTGTTCAGCATAAATTACCTCCGTACCCGAGACTACCTTTATCTTCGTACCAATGGCATGGGTATTTTTCCCTTCACCTCTCAGTTTTATTCGTAAGTAGTTGCTGGTTGAAAGATCGCTATTATTTTTATAGATACTGGATGCCGTATTTAAATTGTTTGTTATACTCAGCAAGATTATATCGATAGTATGGAAGGTGCAACAATTTCGGGGAGACGTGCTGCAAAGGTAGTTTTGG
>JBCCSU010000300.1:0-5614 GCA_039199635.1 Bacteroidota bacterium
CCATAATAAGACTCGAAACGGCTGTGGAATCGCTCTACCTCGATGACGCGTATGGCGTTCCCAGCAAATTCATCAAGTTCCTGGGCATCTATTTTATAATTGTTATCAGAATAGTTATAGAAAAAATTACTCCCTACGAAAAAATCTTTTTTATTGATCAGGAACAGGTTTACAGATGGGCGATGGGTATTAAATGAGCCATACTGATACGTCACATCTAAGTAATTGGCCTCGTGTTTTTTTGGGATGATATTAATACCACCTCCCAGCGCATCGGTACCCACCTCGAGTGGGGTAACTCCACGATACACATCTATGCGCTCCACCTGGTTGACCGGCATGTTATTTACATCAAGCCCGCGTGACATAAATTTAATCGGCAGCCCATCGTAATACCTTCGGATAGCGCTGCCTTGTGCGCCTTGAATGGAGATATTTACTTCGCTTCCTAATCCACCCGACTGCCGTACCCGTACTCCACTAGTCCGATTCAGCATCTCAACCGGGTCCGTATTAATGGCTTGCACGGTTTGAGCATCAATGGAGGTGATTGCCAGTGGTTCACGACTGATAATTTTAACTTCAGATTGCCCCTCCACTACTACTTCCTGCAGCGTTTCTACCACTGGATTTAGGGTAGTTTTCAGGTAAACATTCTTTTTACTGGTGAGGTCAAAGGTTTCGAGTACTGTTTTATAGGAGGCGGCCGATACTCGTAACTGGTATCTCTGAGGCTCAAGTCCAGTAAACATAAAGCGACCGTCAGCCGTGGTTTGTGTAGTAAAATCCGTAGATAGCAGTTCTACATTGGCAAAGGCCACGGGGGCTCCCCCTCCATCCAAGACAATCCCAGATATCTGTTGCGCGTAAGATGGCCCAAAAACATTGAGAAAAAATATGACGATAGGCACTCTTATCATCCCAGTTCTCTCTCAATGCGTAAAATCAAAAAACTCAACCGAAAGTTAGGTGACCACGATCTTAGCGATATTGAAAAACCATGACACCACCGATAAAAAATAAACCAGCCTTCTTTCCGTTTTTCCGGAAAATTCGAATCTGAAAAAAACAAACGCTTCAGATACTGCGATGCTTTATTTTTTACTTTAGGCGTTGCCATTTAATTGAGTTCTTCAAAAAATAATTGATCTAAATCCGCTGCCAACCGTTAGAAAAGTCAGAACGTTGTTATTTAGAATAATTCTAAATGCAATATTGAGACTCAAATAATACTTTGAGTCCGAAAAAAGGTAGAATGCCGATTTTAGTACCAGTAGTTTTCGCCAAACTGAAATTTTTGAAGTGAAAAGGCAGGCCAGAAGAGCAATAGTCGAATAATAGAATGGATTTATTACACTTAGTAATTTTTGCTGCAGGTTTTCAATCTATACTTTTTGGTTTTTACCTGCTTGTATCTGCCAGAAAAGACAAAAGCCCTAATGTGTTCCTGGCTATTTTTTTGGTACAGTTAGGGATAGATCTCATTTACAGTTTCTTCGAGTTAGAAAAGCTTTATTATGATCAGCGTATCATATTCTACTTGCCATTATACCTCACTACCCTGCCTACGGTAGCACTCATTTTCTATTTTTCACGTATTCTCAATCCGGGAGCATTAAAAAGGTGGCTCGTTACTTCTTTATGGGCTATTCCTTTTTTAGAATTTCTTTCTTTGACTATTGTACTCATACAATTTCTCCACACCGGCTCCGATCTGTGGCTAACCAATGAGTTTAAATCGATTAAATTCATTAACCTTTATATTATACAGTCGATAAACATCCTGCTGGGTATAATCGCTATTGTTTACATTTTCAGGCAGATCCAGAAAACGGCGAGATACTTGAAATTAAATGATAACTGGTCTTCAGGCGTTACTCAAAGTTTTTATCTACTTAGAATTTTTCTGGCAGGTTTCCTCATTTTTCATATTTCATGGTCCGTAATGACTGGTTTGGATCTGTTCCTCAGTACCGATTTAAATATCTACGATAATCTACTGCCTTATGTCTATCTCTCGGCAGTATTTTTAACGCAATGGATCAGTTTTAGGGCCTTAATCGTGCCTAAAATAGCTGTCTCGCCCTGGATAGCAAGCCAGGAGGCGAAACCAAAACGAGATCTCTTTTCCGCCATGAAGGAACTGGAGATACCTCTTATTATTGTGGATCATGATTTATCTATTGTATTTACCAACCAAAAAATCAGAGATCTGCTCGGGTATACGTTCGCTGAGCTGGAGAACAGAGCTATAGCTACCATCGTGAGTAGTGACGATATAGACAGTATTGCCAACGTGTTTTTACTTGAACAAGGAGAAGCTGCCTCTTTCAGAAGCGAATTTGTCTTTAAAATGAAAAAGGGCGGCAAAGTATGGGCAGAAATTGAGGCGGTCACCAGTGAAAATAAAAAACACGATAGATCTGCCATTTTCTATCTAACAGATTACCATATCTCATTAGAAAATGATCCGGATACGTCCGAAACGCAGCAGATCATCAAACAAAACATGCACGAACTACTGTACCAAAAAAAGATATACCTTGATCCTAACCTCTCCATCAAATCTTTTGCGGACAGTCTCGCTATTTCAGACCGATACGCCTCCATGATGATCAAGCAATTTTTCAATAAAAAATTTAGGGAAGTCGTTAATGAGCTTCGGATAGGCGCGGTTAAGGAAATGATGAAAGATCCATCTTACTCAAATTATAGTATTCTTTCTATCGGCCTAGAAGCCGGATTTAATTCAAAGTCTACATTTCATTCAGTCTTTAGGAAACACGTAGGTTTATCTCCAGCGGAGTTCCAGAAAAAGAACATAGGCAGTACATCCGATTCAAGCACGTAACTAATAATAGCCTATAAAAGGTTAAAATCACTACTGCTAGTGATTGAATTCAATTCTTTTTGTGGCGAATTTTGTTACTCTAATAGAAAAATAATCGTCATGAAAAGATTTATGTACCCCATTATTGCCGTTGGTCTATTATGTATCTCCATAAGTGTATCCGCTCAAGAAGAAAATATACTGCTGGATCGCAAATTTTGGAAGTCAAATCCCTCTCTTGAAGAGGTTAAAGCGAAAGTGGACGAAGGTCATTCAGCTACGGCGCTTACCCCATATAATTTTGATGCCACTGGGTATGCCATTCTCGAAAAGGCACCTATGGAAACTATTAAGTTTTTACTAGCACAAGGGAATGATGTGAATAAGCTTACTCACGATGCACGAACGTATATTTTTTGGGCAGCCTATAAGGATAATATTGAATTGATGAAATACCTGGTTTCTAAAGGTGCCAAAACAGATATCCTGGATCAACACGGGTATTCCATACTCACTTTTGCGGCTGTTACCGGACAAGAAAATAAGGCTTTATACGATTACATCATCGAACTTGGCGGTAATGTTTTGGAAGAAAAAGATCGTTCCGGCAGAAATTCATTGCTAGCGTATGCCAGCAGCACCAAAACCGGTGACATGATCGATTATTTCATAGATAAAGGACTGGATGTAAATAGTGTAGATAAAAATGGCAATGGTATTTTTCACTATGCAGCTATGACCGGCAATAAAGCGCTGCTTGAACGCTTGATCAATGATTATAACGTCAGTACGGCCAAGAACGAAACAACCAATGAGACTGCCATTCTTTTTGCCAGCCGTAGATTCAGCAGGTCTGGAGAAGAAACAGAAATAGCTTTTTATTCTTATTTAGAAGGTTTAGGTCTAGACCCTGCTATTGTTTCTAATGAGGGTAACACGGTTCTTCAAAACCTGGCATACCGCTCGAATAACCCCGTGACGTTCAATTATTTCCTGGATAAAGGAGTAGATATTAACCAGGTCAACGATGAGGGTAATAATGCTTTGATCAATGCTTCTTCGAGAAAAGGTTTAGAAATAATGACTCTTTTGGCAGACAAAACGGAAAATATTAATCATACGAATAAAGAAGGCTACTCTGCCTTTACCAGAGCGCTTAAATATAACAAGATGGAAGTAGCCAAATTTCTGGAATCCAAAGGTGCAGATACTAAGGTAATTGACGCTAATGGACACAATCTGGTCTATCACATTGTGGATGCCTACCGTGGAGATCTCGATAATTTCAAAGAGAAATTAGGATACCTTAAAAACTTGGGCCATGATCCTATGACCAAACAAGAGGATGGAAGTACGCTACTGCATGCGGCTATTAATAAAGACGATCATGATTTGCTGAAATTTCTAGTAGATATGGGTATCGATGTAAATGCAAAAGATGCGGATGGTCATACCATATTGCATTATGCAGCCATGCAATCTGGAGATGAAAATACCCTAAAATATTTGATCGCTGCGGGTGCAGATAAGAGCATTACCACAGAATTTGATGAGTCAGTATATGACCTTGCGCAGGCTAACGAACTACTGATTGAAAACCAAACGGATATTGACTTTTTAAGAACAGACGGAGAATGAAAAAATTAGCAATTTCAAGTTTACTTTTTATAAGCATAGCCGTGAGCTTTTCCTGGAAGAGCATTGCTACTGAAACGGTTAGTTACAGATGCCTTATTCAGTTGACAAACTACGGTGGAGAAGGTGCCTATGTAATTACTTCCATCATTAATCCTGACGGTGAGTATGAACAAACGCTTTACGTAGGTGGCGATGATGAAGAATGGTACCCCGATCTTCCGACCTGGTATGAATTCTATGAAACATCAAAAATAGATATTGATGGCATTACAGGAGCCTCTATTAAAAGTGGAGGACGTAAAATAGCGCTATTGGACATTGATGCAGACAAGCTGAATACCGGCTATAAGTTGCGTTTTGAAAGTTCAGTTGAAGATGGCCTTTATCATGAAAAAGACATCGAACTGGATTTGTCTGATCAGTCTATCGGTAAAACCATTGAGGGAAATGGATACATCCGCTATGTCCGTATTATTACGAAATAGAAACTAGATGAAACTATCTATCTGGAGGTTAGCCCACCTCTGGTTGGCGTTGGTTTCAGGCATTTTTCTTTTGATCGCATCCATCACCGGTGCGATCTTGTCGTTTGAGCCGGTCTACGAGAGATCGTATGGATATAAGGTGAACGGAGCCGATAAACTCACCATTGCTGAGCTGCAAGAAAACCTTACGGCAAAGTATCCGGAGGTGAGCAGCATTAAAAGAGATCACAACGGATTTATTCAGATCACCATATTTAATGATGACGGAGAAAGCACATTTTTTGTAGATCCATTTACCGCTGAACCGCTCGGAGAGGCGCTAACCCCAGTCAAGATCTTTGATTTTTGCCGAACGCTTCACCGCTCCCTCTTCATCGGTAAAACCGGTCGGTTTTTGGTGGGAGTGACTTCCGTGTTTCTACTGATCATTTCTATCACAGGATTTGCGTTGGTATTAAAAAAGCAAGGTGGAATAAAGGCACTTTTTACTAAAACTATCCCCAATGAATTCTACGGTGATTACCATACTAAACTTGGTAAACTATTCATTTTGGTCATTGCCGTCATCAGTGTTACAGGGGGGTATCTCTTTTTAGACCGATTTACTGCAATAGCTAAATCCGAACAAGAACATCAGATCGATTTTGAGAATTTAAAAGAG
>JBCCSU010000301.1:0-5585 GCA_039199635.1 Bacteroidota bacterium
CAATAGTAGAAGGAATAGTTATTTTTACGCTGATTTATAAGTGAAGAGGCTAACAATAATGGGTTTTCTTAGAAGGTAATATTCTGAATAATTAATAGATTAGAATTGCCCCTGGCCATCTCCTCCACTTCGTTCAACATCATCATTTCGTATTTTACTTCTGCGTTGACGCTGTTTAAAATCGAGTTTGCCAAATTTATAACTGAAGTTTATTCCAAACGACCGGAATGGAATAAGCACTTCACTTTCCTGAAAGAAGGTATCTCCGACTAATTCACTGCCAAAAGATTTATTAGGGAAAAATGGCTCGACAATTCTTAAACCAATACTTCCTCTCTTTTCCCAGATTTGCTTTCTTATGCCCATACTAAAGATAGAAAATGATGGGTTGATGCCCTGCAATGTCTGGCGAGGAGCGCGGTAAAATCCGAATAGATCGATTACCCAGTCCTTCTTCAGTTTAATATTAGAATTTACGTTTCCATTCCATAGTAACGCCTGATTGGTGACACGCTGCCCGTCAATGATACCGGTACCGTCATAAGTGAATAGGTTTACGCCGCCTCTCAGTGTCCAAATTTTAAATAGGGTAGCAGAAGTAAAAATGTTAGTGCCGATAGAGTTAGCACTACCCACATTCTGAAATGTAGTCCGTCCAACACCTTCGTCATCTACAAGGAGGACACTTTCAATAATATCTGTGGTACGCCGGTAAAATAGGGCAACATTTATGGATACTTTCTTAACATAAGTGTTGTAACTGAACTCATATTGATCCGTCAATTCAGGGTCAAGAGCAGGATTTCCCGCACTGACATTACGATTATTTAATCGATCTTCAAACGGGTTAATTACCCTTAAACTTGGCCGCTGTATTCTTCTTGAGTAACTTATTTTGGCACTTGTGGTACGGCCAAACTTCCGATTGAAAGTGATACTGGGAAGAATATTTTCATAGTCGTTTTTGAAGGGTGCATTGTCATCGTCTCTAAACCTGCCCGCTATTTCGGTAAACTCATAGCGTGCGCCTGCGATCAATCCATAATTCTTTCCAATTTTAATGTTCGTACTGGCATACGCTGCATAAACGTTCTGATCATAGTCTAGGAAATCTGTTCTTTCTTCATCTACTATATTGAATTCCTCGTTTCTGAAGTCACTAGTGACATTTCTAAGCACCATTTTAGCCCCGGATTCAATTTTGAAATTTTCATTCACAGGATGTGTATAATCAGCCTGGTAAGTAATCTCTGTATTATCGCCATCATTTAAACTTCTTTCATTACGAAGTAGCGCCGGGTCATCACTAATAGCCAGATCATTTTGACTAATTCTAAAGTCCTGATCTTGAACATTGCCGTCTATTTTATATGAAATCGCTACCTCTCTACCTTTTTGTTCAGGTACTTTGAAAGTGTAGTCCAGTGACCACTCGTATCCGCTAAAAAGGTTTTCAGTATCAGTAATTCTTCGGTAATTCTGGTTCAGATTATTAGTTGGGTCAGAGAACTCTCCCAGTATATCGTTTTCCCTGTCACTCGTAAAACCCCGAAGTCGAAACGAGCTGGAGACACTATGAAAGGCATTAAAGTCATAAAACGCACCTGCCGTAGCGAAGAATCCTAATCGATCAGATATATTATCGCCTTCTTCCGCTAAAAGTCGCGTTTCCGTTCCTAAGTTATCTCTTCTTAAAAAGGAGGTGGACCCATCACGAGGTACGCTGTAGTAAGCGCTGCCGTTGGCGTTGAACCCAAATCTACCTTTGCCTGCGGTAATCCCTACTACACCCCGATTAGAGAGGTTGCCAGCCGATAGATTTACGTTACCGGTAAACCCTTCTACGTTACTCTTCTTGGTTATTATATTGATGATTCCTGCCGTTCCTTCTCCATCATATTTTGCAGAAGGTGAGGTGATTACTTCTACACTTTTAATTTGATCCGCCGGTATAGCGCGTAAAGCATCGCCAGGGCTTCCGGCAAACATACTGGAGGGTTTCCCATTAACTAGTATTTGAACATTCTGGCTTCCTCTTAAAGAAACGTTACCTTCCAGGTCAACACTTAATAATGGGGCTCTTCTCAATACGTCTGAGGCATCTCCGCCGGCATTGGCTACGTCTCTCTCTGCGTTGTAAACGATCTTATCAATTTTATTTTCTACTAACTCTCGTTCACCCTCGATCACAACCTCATCAAGTTGTTTGAGATTGCTCACCATCTTTATTTCTTCCAGGCTAACGTCTGGTTTTTTATTTGATAACGTGACGGCAATGGATTTTGACTCGTACCCTACGAATGAGATCTTTAATTGGTATGAACCAACCGGAACATTTGAAAGCTTAAATCGGCCGTCTTCTTCGGTAATGGTACCGTTGATCGTTCTCCGCTTAACGGTATCAACAAGGGCCACAGAGGCAAAACTTAGGGATTCTTTGGTGGTACCGTTGATGAGCTTACCCGTAACCTTACCTTTTATTGAAGATGCTTGACCTCTACCTCCGTAGCTGCTCGCCGGGCGCTGTCCGAACGTGTAGAGGGCGATGGTAAAGCAAAAAATGAACGGTAAAAGCTGTTTCATATTGGTCTCCTTTGATTCAGCCTATGAACATCCTAATACCGTTTTGGTTATCAGGGTTTACTTCAGTGGGTTTTGGAGAACTCAAACGAATAACTATATTGATAGACGGTTTTAATGCATTTATTTCAGGCGTCCAGAAATGTTTGTGAACAATCTAGGTCTATTTCGTGGTTCTAAAATCCGTTTTACTGACTATTATTTCGCTAATTCTTTTTTAGGTGAGGACCTATACGCACATATGGTAGGGAAGTACTCATAATGACCAGTGTGTGATTCAATGTGATCTATATCGGCTATTATTGGCGTACTATACGAAAGGTTTGTACGGAGTCCCTTAAACTAATTTTCAAAAGATATATTCCAGGATCGTAGATATCAAGATTTATAACTGTTTTTCCTATAGCCTTATTGATAAACAGTCTATTGCCTAAAAGGTCGAACAGTTCAATCGCCCTGACATTGCCTGAATGCTGGAGGTAGACGCTATTTTTTGTAGGGTTGGGAAAAACTTTTAAAGCGTCAGTTATTGATTTATGCGTGCTGGTTACTGGCTCTTCTAGTACAGTTAGTGTTCCTGATACATACTTGAAGCTATAGTTATTATCTTGTCCACCATCTATCGTTATATCATAAGTACTCGGAGGACTACCAGCATCCGCGCTGGTCGAGGCAGTTGGAAGTACATCAATTACGGTTATATCATCGTTGTTAACAAAACCATCATAATTTAATTCAAAATCCGGATTCGGTGCTCCAAACCTTCGTTCTGTGTCTTCTACCATTACAGTAAGCATAGCTTTTGTAACGTTTAACTGCTGTGCTTCCGAAGGCGCTGGAAAAAATTGATCATTGCCCTCTTGCCTCGCAATGATCTGGGACATGCCGGCCTGTAAAACTATCAATGTATTGTCAGAAATATTGGCCACTTCAGGATTTGAGCTCTCGTAACTTACAGTTAGGCCGGAGGAGGATGAAGCGTTGAGAAGCAGATCAGAATTGCCGTATTCAACGTCAGGTAAAGGTTCAAAGGAAATAACTTGATTCTGCTTATTCACTCCTGACGTAAATACTTTGGATTCTTGACTTTCTAAGCTCCCACTCAGGAACAGCTCATTATTAAATGATTCAATCGCGGTGAATGATTCATTATACTCATTTATGCCTTTAGTAGGTATAGGTTTCCAAGATAATCCTTGATTTCTTGAAGCGTATAGTTCACCTAAGAAAGTACTTCTATTAATCCCGGATAAATACCATATGCCGTCTTTATCAATGGTAACATCTTGTGGCAGAAATCCAGTAGGTTTATTTGCTACTTTTGACCAGTTTAAGCCATCGCTAGAGGAAAGAAGATCATATGAAAGATTTTCATAATTAAAATAGACCATAATAAACCCAGAGCTCATGTAGGACAATGCAAAGAAAAGGGCGTCATCAGAATCAGGTATACCTGTTAATGTTAGTTCTACCCAGCTGGCGGCTTGATTATTACTTTTATATAACCGTGGAATATATTTATTATCAACCAAGTTGAAGGTAGAGGCATATAATGCACCATTATTATCCGATACAATATACAGGATGGTTGCATTGGTGACCATTCCGTTTTGAGACGGTTGCCAAGTTTTACCAACATCTACTGATTTTAACAGCGTAGGTATAACGTTATCATCCGCTAAAGATGCCAACAAACCATCATCAAAAGCATGGAGATGATAAAAAATGGCATAGTTTTCAAATCCGGTGTTAATCTCACTCCAGCTTACTCCATCCTGTGAGGTAAATAACTTAACGATACCGTCCGAAAAGCTTGGTGAATTACCTGCTGCATAGATTGCATTCGTGGTACTGCTTAGTGTGGTAATCTGCAAATTACTGGCTGAAATACCTACGGGTTTCCAGGCTAAAGGAGCAAAAGGGCTTTCATAGGTCAACAGATCCCCATTTTTACCCATAGCCCATCCCTTGTCAGTACTGATAAAATGGATATCGAATATCCAGTCTGTGTTTATGGTTTCTTCCGTCCATACACCATGGCAATAGGTAGAAATGTAACCATTTCCACCAGCCCAACCATAATTTTCATCTAAAAAGAATAGACTGGTGAATTGTCCATTGATACCGGTGTATTCTACATTCCATGCTGATCCATCGTACTTCCAAATATCTCTGGAAAAACCTGTTCCATATCCGTTACTTTCATTAATAAAAGTCATTTCATTGAAGGCACCAGCGTCCGATATGGTTACCGATGTCCATACCGAATCTTCCAATTGAAACAACTGGCCCGCTCCTGCAGATAGCCAGCCATTCTTATCATCAAAGAAGTGGGAAGTAAGAGTAGATTCGTTAAAACCTATATTACCCTCCACCCATTGAGTACCATTATAGTAGGCCATGTATCCACTTTCGCCGCTTACAAATCCGACATCGGATTCTACAAAATGAAGTGTAAATAACCTTATACCGCCTGTTGTACTAAAATCCAGATTCCACTGATTACCATCATATTTAAAAATGTGGCCCTCTGTAGTAACAGCCCAGCCTTCATTTTCGGCAGTAAAATGAATTCTATTGAAGTTATTACCGGTTAATACATCGTGAACTTCCCAACTGTCGCCATCATAAAAAAGTATATAGCCTTCTGTGCCTACAGCCCAACCTTTATCTTCAGTTTCAAAATCTATATCATAGATCGTCACTTGCTCAGGAATAGGAAGCTTAGTCGCTGTCCACTGCCCAAAAGAGTTAGAAACTCCCACCAATAAAGCGCTCATTATGGTGATTATTTTATGCATTCTACTTTAAAATTTAGTGTTGATGTATCCTTCAATTCCCAAGGATATTTTCTGAGCGATTTCTTGCTGTACTGCCTGGTCTAACTCAATTAGCCCTATATTGTCTTTTCTGACTTCAAATAATTTCAAAAAGGCTTCACGCTCCTTACCTGATTTATAAACCATGTCGTCTTTGATAGGGTATAAGGTCATATAATTACCGTC
>JBCCSU010000302.1:0-5566 GCA_039199635.1 Bacteroidota bacterium
GGAGTGCAATCTATTAGCGTAGAGGATCCTGGTACTCACCTCAATCCAGTAATAAAGATGCCAGATGTGCTGGAGCCGGAGAAGAACTTTACCGTTCAGGTTTCGGAGCAAGATGGTAAAGGAATGGCCTATACTGTTGCCATCGTGGATGAAGGCTTGTTGGACCTGACTCGTTTCAAAACCCCCAATCCATGGAATTACTTCTTCTCAAGAGAAGCCTTGGGGGTTAAGACGTGGGACATGTATAAATATGTGCTTGGTGCCATGTCGGGAGAAATGTCCGGATTGCTGGCCCTGGGAGGTGATGAAGAAGCTGCCGCAGGTGATGGTGCAAAAAAGGCCAATCGGTTTAAGCCCGTGGTGCAATATGCCGGACCATTCTACTTGGAGCCTGGTGATAAAGCGAAGCATACTTTTGAAATGCCCAACTACGTAGGCTCCGTGCGTGCTATGGTCGTAGCCGGTGGGGGAGAAGCTTATGGAAAAACCGACAAGGCAGTTCCCGTTAAGAAGCCATTAATGGTATTAACAACACTGCCTCGGGTAATAGGCCCGGGAGAGATGGTGAGAGTTCCAGTAACGGTTTTTGCCATGGATAAAAAGATAAGAAATGTAAGAGCGGAAATTCAGGCGAATGAGCTTTTTGATGTTCAGGGAGATGATACTCAAAATATGCAATTTACCGAAGAGGGAGATCAGGTCGTTTATTTTGAACTAAAAGCTAAAGAGCAAATAGGAGTAGGGCAGGTGGAAGTGGTAGTATCCGGCCATGGTGAACGTGCAAGCAGCGAGGTAGAAATGGATGTCCGTTTGGCTAACCCTCCGTTGACTAAATTTGAAGATGCAGCCATTGAACCGGGACAGACGTGGTCGGGTAGTTATGCACGTTTAGGGGTAATTGGAACAAACAAAGCAACCCTGGAAGTCTCCAGTTTACCTCCATTGAACCTTGAAGATAGAATTGATTATTTGATTCGCTACCCCCATGGATGTATAGAGCAGACTACGTCTGCCGCTTTTCCACAATTACATTTGGACAAGGTACTGGACCTAAGCCAGGATCGGAAATTAGAAATTGAGGATAACATCAGAAAGGCTATCGAGAAGATCCGGGATTTTCAACTCGCAGATGGTGGATTAAGCTATTGGCCGGACTATTACAGCAACTATAACGCCTGGGGCACAAATTATGCCGGTCATTTTATGCTAGAAGCAGAGGCTGAGGGATATACCTTACCTATTGGCTTTAAGAAGAATTGGATCAGGTTCCAGACGTCAGCGGCAAACAGTTGGTCGAACGATCGTAATGACTACAGATGGTGGTACAGAAGTAATCAACTGACCCAGGCCTATCGATTATATACACTGGCGCTGGCAGGAAGCCCTGCCTTGGGTGCCATGAACCGCATGAAGGCAATCTCTAACCTCACCACTCCTGCTAAATGGAGACTTGCGGCTGCTTATCATCTGGCGGGCAGAACAAACATTGCGAAGCAACTTATTATCGATACTCCCTGGAGGGCGGATGTGTATAGGGAGTTGGGTTACACCTACGGCAGTTCCACCCGCGATCATGCTATGGTCCTGGAAACGCTTGTGCTCATGGGTGACAAGCTGAGATCGAAAACCATTTTAGACGAACTGGTAAAAGATATGGGCTCCTACCGATGGTATAGCACTCAAACCGTAGCGTATACACTTCTGGCTGTAGCCAAATTCATGGGCGACAGAGATGATGAGCCATTTTCGTATCGTTATGCCATTAATGGGGAGGGTGCTAAAAACGTAGAACCCGATAAGCCGATAGTACAGCATGAACTCAAGTTTTCAGGAGGCAATAATGTGGAGATCACCAATAATAGTGGTCAAACTGTGTTTGCCAGGATCACAAATACCGGAGTGCCTTTGACTAGTGATCAGGTAGACCAGGAGAATGATCTACGTATGACTGTGAAGTACCTGACCATGAATGGTAACGCTTTGAATGTATCAAGGCTTGAGCAAGGTATGGACTTCATGGCGGAGGTCACAGTGCGTCACCCAGGCACAAGATACAGGTATGAGGAAATGGCGCTAACGCAAATCTTCCCGTCAGGCTGGGAGATCCGTAATTTACGCATGGACTTGAACACCGCTATAAGTGTGGGGGACGAACCCGAGTATCAAGATATTCGCGATGATCGCGTCTTGACGTATTTTGATCTGGGTTCCAGTAAGAGTAAGACTTTTAGAGTGGTCTTAAACGCTGCTTATCTGGGAAGGTATTACCTGCCTTCAGTGCATTGCGGAGCCATGTATGATGATGACATCAGTGCTTACAAAGCAGGTCAGTGGGTGGAAGTTGTGGCTGGTGGGGAGTAACTTAAAGTCCGTCATTACCCTTACGGCCGTCATTCCTGCGTAGGCAGGAATCTTGTTATTTAGGGTACACCTCCTATTTAGAACATCAACTCGATCCTGGGATCCCTGCATGCGCAGGGATGACGTTAAAGAAATAGAATGAAGAAAGAATAAAAATAGATGACCAAAGGCGGCTACGTATATATAATGTCGAATAAAAGCCGAAGTGTGTTGTATATAGGTGTTACTTCAGATTTAGAATCCAGGGTCTATTAGCATAGGAATAGCGAAGGAAGTTCATTCACCAAGAAATATAATTGCCACTATTTGGTCTATTATAAAATTTACGATGATATACTATCTGCCATAGAAAAAGAGAAGCAAATGAAGAAATGGAAGCGAGAATGGAAAGACAACTTAATCAAGTCGATTAATCCGGAATTGAAGGATCTTTCCGATGAAATTGAAGGGTTTAATTAGGTTCAGATTCTTATTATGGGATCCCTGCCTGCGCAGGGATGACGTCCTTTGTTTGTGTCGTCTTTCCTTATAAAGTTCGTCATTCCTAAATTAAGACCGTCATTCCTGATGAAGCGTAGCGGAAGTCAGGAATCCAATGGTTTAGAAGTATAGACAGTGTTATTCAATGAAAATAAGACTGGCGGCCTAATCAAAAATGAAAAACAAAAAACTCAAATACCTCCTCATCTTCATCCTCCCCATCCTGGTATGGTTCTACTTCTGCCTCCCAGATCCTTTGTTTACCAAGCCTTACAGTGTGGTACTTAATGATAAGGATGGAAAGCTATTAGGCGCTACCACCGCGTCCGACCAGCAATGGCGATTTCCCGTGGCGGATTCAATCCCGAAAAAGTTTGAACGATGCATCCTGGAATTTGAAGATGCCCATTTTTACTACCATCCGGGCGTAAATCCGGTATCACTGATAAAAGCCTTCGCGCAAAACCTGAAGGCAGGCAAAGTGGTGCGCGGTGGGAGTACGCTTTCTATGCAAGTAATTCGTCTTTCCAGGCAGGGGCAGCCCCGTACCTATCTTGAAAAGCTGTATGAATGTGTGCTGGCACTGAGATTAGAATTACGCTATTCGAAACAAGAAATATTGGCTCTCTATGCGGCTCATGCTCCTTTTGGCGGTAACGTGGTTGGCCTGGAAGCAGCCTCATGGCGGTACTTTAAACGACCTGCACATTTACTTTCCTGGGGTGAGACGGCTGCTTTGGCGGTATTACCCAATGCCCCTTCACTGATTTTTCCCGGGAAAAACCAGGAACTTTTAAAGGAAAAAAGGGATCTTTTAATTAATAAGCTTGTGATGGAGGAATACCTGGATAACGTAGATGGCGATCTGGCAAAGTCTGAACCATTGCCTGGAAAGCCTCAGACTTTACCTCAGATAGCCCCACATGTGTTAGCTTACTTTCAAGCAAGAAATGGAAATGGAGCGTTGGTGGAAAGCACCATTGATAGTCGCCTACAGCAAGTCACTTATTCTACCGTTCAAGGTTACTACCATCTGCTCAGGCAAAATCAAATCTTTAATGCAGCCACATTGGTGGTAGAAACTAAAACAGGTGCCGTACGAGCTTATGTTGGGAATACTACAGACGCTGGGAATAGCAATGAAAATGCCGTTGATATTATTCGCTCGGCAAGAAGCTCAGGGAGCACGCTTAAGCCTTTTCTATATCGCAGCATGATTCAAAATGGACAGCTCTTACCCGGTACACTTTTGCCTGATATTCCCACCTATGTTTCAGGATATGCCCCTAAAAATTTCAATGAACAGTTTGATGGAGCCGTTTATGCAAATGCCGCCCTGGCGCGTTCGCTTAATGTACCGGCTGTACGGATGCTTCAGAACTATGGTGTGGAAATATTTCTAGAGGAGCTGAAGGAAATGAATTTCACTACCATCAACAGAAGTTCTGACGACTATGGACTCACGCTTATCCTTGGCGGAGCCGAAGTTACTTTGTGGGATTTAGTCGAAAACTACAGGAAGATGGCCCTTGATGTTATGGTGTTTCACGAAAATGTAGTTGATCCGGTGAGTATCCATCTACAGAATGACCAGGCTGAGCCGATAGCGCCTGATCCGGATAGGGCGGGTGCAAGTTGGTTGACTTTGGAAGCATTGAAGGTAATGGATAGACCTATTGAAGGGGCCGATTGGCGATCGTTTTCCTCATCAAAGAGCATCGCCTGGAAAACAGGGACAAGCTTTGGACATAAGGATGCTTGGACCGTTGGAGTTACTCCAGACTACGTGGTAGGTGTATGGGTTGGTAATGCTGATGGCGAGGGTAGGCCCGGGCTTACTGGTGCGTCTACAGCAGCGCCATTAATGTTTGATATTTTTCGAAAACTGAAGGGGAACGATTGGTTCAAAGCTCCTGAATCGGATCTCGTTTCGGTGGAAACGTGCGTGCAATCTGGTTATAAGGCAACTGAGCTTTGCAACAACAAGGTGTTGATCAGTACAGTCTCTAAAGGTTTAGAGACCCCGCTTTGTCCCTACCACAAAAAGGTCTTTCTTGATGAGAAAGAGAGGTACAGAGTGAGTAGTGATTGTTACTCTGTCAATGAAATGGTTTCAAAATCGTGGTTTGTACTACCACCCATCATGGAATGGTATTATGCTTCGAAGAACCCCTACTATCAAAAATTACCACACTTCAAGGAAGATTGTTTAGCGAGTTCGACTAACCTAGACATTATCTACCCCCAACCTAATGCTAAACTCTTCATTCCCAGAGGGTTCAACGGCCAAAAAGAATCTTTGGTATTTGAAGCAGCTTATAGCACTCCAGGCGCTCAGCTTTATTGGCACCTTGACGACCAGTTCTTAATTACAACAAAAATAAATCATCAGATCCAGCTTCAACCCGATGTTGGTAAACACACACTCACTGTAGTAACCGAAAGGGGGGAGGTGTTGTACAGGAAATTTGAGGTAGTGAATTGACAAAGCATAGGCTCCATTAGGAATTTAACAAAGTTCTCTCCGAAATTTTGTTCATTTCTTTTTCAAAGAGCATAATACATATATCGAATAAATTGGAAAAAGGTAGTGTCCCAGATAGTGTGTCTTTAATGCGAAGGTTTTCCATGGCGATAACTTCTTGTTGAAGTTTAGTTAAAATTCTGATCGAAGCGAAAATTAGTGATTGGATAACTGTATGTTTTCTCCCCCATTTCCATAGCC
>JBCCSU010000303.1:0-5543 GCA_039199635.1 Bacteroidota bacterium
CGAGTTTCAACGGTTAATTTTTGGTCGTAAGAGCGAGCGATTCATTCCTGTTGACCAGGTACAAACCTCGTTGTTTGAGCAGAGCGCATAAGACCAAGCTGAGGCTCCTACCCTTACTCAGCCCATCCACTATGAGCGTGTGGTACCGCCTAAAGCGCAGCAGCAGCCGGTAGGTGCGCTCTTGCCTGCCCATCTTCCTAGAGAAGAACAGGTCATTGGACCTGAAGGGCTGGAAAAAGGCATGAAGAAGATGGGAAAAGAAGTCACCGAGATCCTTGAGCATATTCCGGGTAAGTTGTATGTGCGTCGGGTTATTCGCCCAAAATAGGTGAACCGTTTCTAAAGACTGATCAATAGTGATTTTATTTGCTGCAGAGGCTGCAAAAAGAGAAGCTTACGACGTATCACACCAAGCCGTAAGCCTTATAATTATCAATTTTCTATCGGTTGAATAAGCTTCATTAATTTGATAGGTGTTGCACCATCAACTCGAAATGCTTCATTTACATCACCGGTGGTTGGATTATAACTGTAATAGCCAGTGAACGTATCGCTAATGACAGAATAGTAGATTAAGCCATCTATTTCTACTGGTCCGCTTCCGAAAAATGGCACCATGCTACCTGGGATTCCCGAAATCTTGGTGAGTCCGCTACCATCAGTATTTACTACGTAAGGAAAATTATCAGGATCCCCTTGGTTGCTTCCAAATACTAACTCCTTGTCTTTTAGCTGATAATAAATCTTACCATTGAGAACCGGCCCCCCCTGTCCATTGCTTCCATATACGTGAATATCGTTCATATTAATGTCAAAGCTGTCATCGAAATCGTTAGCTCCGGATAATATCCTTACCGTTCGCGTTTCAAGCCCACCACCGGAAAAGATCGTTACATCGTAAATTCCAGTAAAATACATATCCCCTTCAGCTGAAATGTTATGCAAACTAGCTGCGGGAAATCCATTTAAATTACTGTAGCCATCAATTTGAGCAATGTCGATTAATTCATCTGAGGCTGGATCGATTATGGCCATATAAAGTATATCGTAATCCAGATTTCTAATTGTTGGAAAACCACCACCATTATCATCATTTACCTGAAATTGAACAAATAATCTTCCATCGGCAGCCAAAATAGAATTACCAAAGCCAAGACTAAAATCCTCCTCTAGCGCATCTTCAATCATGGTGACCTCCGGAAATGATCTTAAGTCAATCTCTCCGGTTCTTTGCATGATAGAAGGATTAAAGGTTTGTATGCGCATTTGATTACCTATTGCCTTATAATATCCTGTAGTCTCATTCAAAATAGTCATTTCGTCCATTCCATCTGCTGAAATAAAGCTCCCGATCTGAATAGAGCCATTAGATAATACGGTGTATTCCTGAATACCCTGCGTGCCGTCCGAGGCAGCCAATTGATAAATTCTATTTCCAAAAGCAATACCTGGCCGATCGGCTTCTGCCACTATGGTGGCACTACCAAATGACAGAGGATCGATGGTACCTGTAAACATGGAGTCACTGACCAGGATAAAACCTGTATTGGTAGTGACATCAGTTTGCACAAGTAAGGCAAAGCTTATTTCTGCTTCAGGCGCAACCTCATTTTCATCATCATTATTGCATGATGAGAAGCTTATTGCTGAAATGATCAGTAAGTATAAATGGTACTTTTTCATTTTTATCAATTGTTTTTTTAAGCGATTATTTATTTTCATTTGATTATTTGGGTTCCAAACGGTAGCTCAGCTTTATCCGAAAAAACCTACCGGGTCTTTGTATTCTGTAGCCATCAAATGCCTTCACGTTTAAGGCATTGTTAATTTCCACGTTCAGCCAGATAGGTAATTTGGAAGGGTTATAGGTCAACCCTACGTCTATCAAATGCTGTGTGGGAATAATTGAAGCGCCTTGTACTTCGTTCGCATTACCAAATAGTGGTGGTTCTAATTCTTTTGGCAGCGGAAAGAGAATAAATTGCTCGGTGTAGGCATAGTTGGTATATACTTGCCAAGAGCCATTTAAAAATTGTTTTTCAGGCTTATAGGTGACTCCAAGATTACCGAAAAAATAAGGGATATTCGGTTGTCTGGAGTTTTCTAATATTCTTTCGCCAGGATTCTCAATATTAACCCTTCTAATGTCCTGATAGGTTAATGTTGCCTGGAATTTTAGATTAGGCACAAGCTCTCCCTTCACTGCTGTTTCTGCCCCCCATACACGCGCGTCGTCAAGGTTTTGAAACTGTGAATAGAAGATATTGAACTGCCTTAGAAAAACATTGTCTTCCACTGCTCTGTAAAACAGATTGAGGTCTATCTTATTCTTTTTGGAGTTCAGGTTTCCGTAAAATCCTAAATTGATATTATGGCTCTGTTCTGGCCTTAAAGCACTGTTACTAAGGGTAAAAGCACCATCACCGAAGTATTCTAGGGTCGTGGGTATTCTCGTAGTGCGTTCGTAAGAAATTCGAAAGAAAGCATCACTGGTTATACTGTATTTGAGTGAGCTGGCGAGACCAAAGTTGCTCACTTCAACAGGGTCAATGCTGCTTAGCTCATTTAGTCTTTGTGTAGCTAATTCAGCAAAAATACCGTAGCGTTTAACGGCAAAAATAGTTTCGATTCTCTTTCCAATGTCAGAGGATAATTGAAGCCCACTTATGTTTTTAACGTAAGTACCAGGAAAAGAAAGAGGATCCTGCTCACCTATGCTAATGGGTACGTAGAAATCATCCCTGCCTACACGTCTCTCATCCTGAAAAAGATGGCTGAAGTTGAGGCTAAGCCCTTCTCTAAATGCGTACTGATAAACGAGCCTTGCCGTCCAGGTCTTGAAATTCTGACGTCTTCTCGACTTATTTCGCTCTAGCTCACCTTCGTTACTCTCCGGATTTATCGGTGTAGCATTACCGAACCAATCGTAGGTATTTTTCGGTGTATCGTCAAATACCGTTCTCCTTTTTGAATAGGCTCCAAATAGCTTAAGGGTATTTTTTCTTCTATTGAGTTCATATTGTGAACTAAAAATGGAAGATCTTTCCGTTTCGAAGATTTCCCCATAGGGCCGGGTTAGGAAAACGTTATTTTGCAAATCCCTGTTAAGGTCAAAATTGGCGTAGCTAAACTTTAATAAATCAGCCCATTTGGTATTTGCTACTCCTCCTGAAAACTCCGCAAACCAGGTATGTATACCATCATGAAAACGCTCAATTTCTGTTTCAGTAAGGTTTCTGGTAACAGGGTCGGGTACCTGTACGTCCATTTTGAAATTGTTATCTGAACGGATGTAGTAGGAGCCAAGTGAGGTAAAGAATTTTGTCTGAGGGATGTTTAGATGAGCAGTCAGATTAAGTTGATGTGAATTGAAGCTTCCAATTCCGTAAGATGCACTTAAGTTGTTCTGACCATTGCCTTTGGAGACATAATTGATAGCACCTCCTAGTGCATCCGCTCCTAAGTCCACAGGCAATACTCCCTTATACACTTCAATGTTATCAACCTGATCTACTGGCAAAATATTGATATCAAATGCCCGACCCATGTAATCCATGGGTATTCCATCTCTAAAAATACGAATGGCCTGACCCTGCAAACCATTGATATTAATCACTGTCGGGCTACCTATACCTCCAGCCTGCCTTACCTTTATCCCTGCCGCCTGATTCATAACCTGAGGGATGCTTATCGACTGTGATTGTATGGCTTTTACATCAATAACCTCGATTTTAATAGGATCTTCGCGTTTTTTCTGTTCAACAGATTTTCCCAATACCACTACTTCATCCAATGCGCTGACTGCCCCTGACATGTTGATTTCTACCTTGACAGTTTGATTTTCTCTAACCTCAACCAGTACTTCTTTAGGTTCATACCCTGCGGAAGAAATAGCTAATGTGTATTTAGCTGCAGAGATCTGATTTATTGAGAATATTCCATCCTCACCTGCAATAACTCCCTTTCCAGAACCTTTTATGGCGACTGTGGCAAAAGAGACAGATTCACCTTTATCGCCTGTTATGATACCAAACAGGTTTCCCTGCCTGGGCGAAGACTTCTCTTCGTCTAAAATGATTCCTATTGTATTTCCTTTTGTTCTTAATTTGATTTGCCTTTCACCCCATAATTCTCCGATAATCTCTCTAAGTGAAACATTTTGAAACTGCTTTGAAATTTTTCGGGATAGATCTACGTCTAGATTAGAGTAGGTTAAATAACAATCCACTTCCTTTTCAAGCATTTTTAGCGCTTCCTTCACAGATTGACCATTAAATGAAATAGTTATTCTGTGATCAAGAATATTATTCTGGGCATAACTAAACTGGCAACACCATATCAAGCTCAAAACCAGCAAAAACTGATCGATTCCTCTACTCATCTCTTCAGAAATTTCTTTTAGCTTGTTAGTTGTAGATGATCACTTCCCGATCCTCGATGGTATAATCGAATTTACCGACCAGGCTTAACAGATCCATCAATTCCACTAATGATGGATTGTGATCTGAGTAGGTAAATGGAAGATTAAGCAGGTTAGGATTTTTTATGGTAACATTTACATCAAACCAGGACTCAACCACCTTTAAAATTTCGCCCAGCTTCTGGTCCTCAAAAATTAAAATGTTCTCTGTCCATGCGGTTAACTTTCTCGCATTTACTTCGCTAACATTAATGATTTTATCAATATTCATAACCGCCCTCTCATTTACCTGTAATGTTACCAAATTCGTCTCCTGATCTTTCTCTGCAAAAGCTACTTTACCACTGGTAACGATGATCTCCGTCTCTCCTCCTTTCGTTGTATTGATATCAAAAGAAGTACCTAGCACCTGAGTTTTAGAGTTTTCGGTGTAGATGATGAATGGCTTATTGGGATTTCTCGCCACGTCAAAGTATGCATGGCCGGCGAGGTAGACCACGCGCTCATCTCCTTCAAATTGCTCCGGAACGCTGATCTCCGTTTCGTAATTCAATCGAATGGTTGAGCCATCGGGCAGGGCTACGGTTCTTTTTTCTCCTCTTGCGGTATTGATTGTTTTAAGTGCAAGCAACTGTTCTGTTCCATCTGACTTTAAGAGGTTGTCTGAAAGCGATTGGTAAGTGAAGAATCCAGCCGCGAAGAGGATGATTGCAGCTGCAGCATAACGCATCACTTGCCTGTGTAGAGGGATTACTCTTGAAGTGCGACCATCTGTAACGATCGGGTCTAAATTTCCCCAAATGCGAGCTTCCATTTTTTCAGCCTGGGAATCAGACAGGTCAAATGCTTTCTTTTTCTCGGCTTCCAGCCAAGCTTCAACCTGCTTCTTTTCCTCTTGAGAACATTCGCCGTCAAGATATTTATTAAGGAGTTTCGGAGAAATTTGCATAGTTCAAATTCTGATTATACCCTCTGGTTGTGTGAAACAGAAATCTCCCTTAATCAGAATTGAAAAAATTTGAAGATAAATAAAACCTTAACTGATTCGGGATGTAATTTTTCGCAAAGGAAACACGCAGATTTACGAGTAATTGATTTAAGGGCACCTCTAAAAACTCAGTTC
>JBCCSU010000304.1:0-5482 GCA_039199635.1 Bacteroidota bacterium
AGGTATTTGCCTGAAGTAGTGAAGGAAGTAAATTGTGTCGCTGACGGTCGTTAGCGGTTTCCTTACATCTTGTACCATCATAGTTTCGGGGCTAACATAAGCGGCCATACGTTCGGTAGTAGAATCCGTTTTATTCACGGCCCCATACACATATACCACCGGAGATTCATCACCGGGTAATCTAATCGTGGTATTCTGATGATAATTTAACCCTCCGTAAACACTATCCACCTTTTGAAGGGCCAGGTCAAGGTTAACATCTTCCTGAACCGGTTGCCTCATGTCGGGGTTTTCCCATTGCGCTACCTCATGTCTAAAAAGTGAAAAAGCTCCGGCATAAAAAATGACAAAAAGGGCAAAACTGATTACAATGCCAGCCACTGTATGGGTGTGGAAAAGAACATTGTAATTTTTAACGCCTAACCCCTTAAGTTTTTTCATTGCATAAAAATTAATAAGCTACTTAAAGCTATCACACCTAGAAGAATACACCATGCTTTCCAAGCCTTCTTAACTAGAAAGACCATTACCATAAAGCCTACCCAAGTTAAAAAGGAAGAATAGGTAGACGTTAAAAGAACGGGAGTATCATCGGTAACATTTTTGGCAAGCGCTATATGTAGAAATGCCGTAGCAGCATAAGCTCCAAAAATAATGGCGAGTACTTTCCCAAACCGAGACCATCCTGAAGATAAATATTTTGCTCTGGCCGGCACTTAACTTAAATCTAATAGCATAATAAAAATACAAAACACTGTCCACAACCATAACCATTTGGGGTTCATTTTAACAGAGACTATAATTGACGAAAGCAATGTCATAAAGGCTATGGTCCAAATGACAATGGCTGTGGCAAAACCATGTGACACAATAAAGATATAAAATGATAAAAAAGCAATAGCGCTAGCAACACTTAAGATGACCCATTTTTGTTTAGCAATCACTGTGTTATTTCCAATCGGAGAATATTCTGAAGTCGTATAAAATAATAAACAAGCTATGGTAAGTGTGGCTAGAGCCATTTAAACTAATTTTTAATTATTCTTAGATAAATCGTAGAACCTACCGATAGTGCCACCTACTATGTCAAATGCTTTTGTTGCTGTAGTCCCATCCAGTCTGTAGTAGGCATTCTCTTCTTCAGTCTGTACGGTCAGGTAAAAAACGCCATCCACTTCAACAGCTATATTAAACGAAACCGGTGACTGAGAAGGTATCCCTGTTATCGGTGTAACCGTTTGATTTACTAGATCTAATACAGACCATTGGGCGTTTTTCGCTTCAAAAAGTATATTTGTTACCTGTGCGATTTCCTCTTCAGTATCTAAAAATTGTGGGCCTCCAAGACTAACTACGTAATCTACAAGTTCTTGAGGAGTGCCTATAGCAACAGAAGCTACAGCCAATCCATTGCCCATATAAAAGAAACCATTTGCAGTAGGGAAGAACTGATTGGTCTGGTCAGCCACTAGCGCCGGGACAAAAAAGTAATCTGGATCAAACTCAGTGCTTCCAGCAGGTATTTTTAATACAGCAGATATTGGGTTTTGATTAAGAGGATCACTTTCTGCGAAAACATAAACGTTACCCTGCTCGTCTACACTTTGAAAACCAAATCCACCAAAGTTTGGAAATGTACTACTGGTATTTATGCCCAGTGGAGATACAAATCTATTCCCGACATCAAAAGTAGTTACACCCAGGTATTCACCCGAATCGAAGTCTGTAGCCTGAATGTAAACTTGATCAAAATTTCCACCTGCTTCCGGACGGGCAACAGTAAAAAGTATATTATCCCTACGCGCCATATCTTGAGCTCGATGTTGAGAAGGAATTTGAGGGTCAGAGATATCAATACTCCCTTGGATATCAAAGTTTTCTGGATCAAAAAAGGTAAGAGTCGGTGTTGTTCCTCTTTCGTCATATACCCCTAAATCTTCATTAAGAACTCTTATCATAAATGGAAATTGTCCCGAAGTAGTCACGCTTGCGTCAATTACCAATTCTTCATTTCCATCAATACCATACTTTACTAATGTTCTTTCATCGTCTGTTTGTCTTCCATATAAAGCACCGTCAAAGACGGATCCAGCTCCGAAGCTTTCGAAGGTTGTCCCACCACTTAAATCTGCAATGCCTGAGGGAAGAGTTGGGAAATACTCCACTGTTGTACCACTTCCAGAAATAAAAGACGTAAATACAAATCCATCGGTTAAACGAACTTCTGATGGTGAAAGTGAATCATCATCGTCACCACAGCCTATCGTTGTAGTGAGAAATAACACTAACAATAATGTAGATGACCAAAGTTTAATGTCTGTTTTTAATTTTTTCATTACGCTAGTGGAATAGTTTAGAATTGGTATATGATTTTAGCTAAAAAGTGTCTTCCTGGGCGGTTGATCCTGAAATTGTCAAACAGCTGTCGGTTATTGAGTAAGTTATTTACCTGTGCTGATATTCGTATTTTCTTTGAGTCGGTGGCATAGCCTAAACCCGCGGTCATTTCTCGCTGGTCAGGAACGAATGTATTCTCCGCTGCCTGCCCGTTAGCTAGGGTTGATACGATACTAAATTGCTCTACATAAAAGTAGTTGGCAAAAAATTGCAGATCTATGCTTTTGGGTATAAAGGTTTTAAGTCCCACATTGGCCTGGACATTGTAAAAGAAAAACGGAGTATTTGGAAAGTCAGCCCCTTCCGTGCTTTGAACACCTTGTCCACTATTAGAGGGAAATCCGGTAAAAGTTCTTTCCTGATCAGTAATGTTAAGAGTAAGTCGAGTGAAATCATCATGTTCTGCAACAACACTAAATTCCCAGCCGATTGTCCTTGTGTCACCTGCATTTTGGTTTCTAGAACTCTCTACACCGAAAGGCTGAACCTGAATGACGTCAGTAGTATTTCGCAAGAAACCATCTACCTGCGTTCTAAATTTTAGGTTAGGGCTAATTCTCTTATCCCATTGAAAACCTAGATTATAGTTATCACTTTGTTCTGGCCTTAACTCTAAATTCGGTTGAACTGTGATCAGGTTGCCAAAGGTCTCACTTTCAGTAGGTATGCGAAAGGCATTTTCGTAACTGGCGCGTAGCAAGAGTCCTTTTGTTGGTGTGTATTTAACACCAAAACCGTAACCTGTAGCAGTTTCGTCCACTGTACCGATAGGTAGTGTTAAGAAATTATCAGTATTACGTGGTCTAAATGCACCTTCTGAAAAATAATAATAGTGTTTCGCAAAGGCTATCGTGTTTAATTTTTGAGACTTTAACCATTTCGCATTCCATTCTATACCCGCTATATTTTTATCTTGTAAAAATGGGACAGCAGCAGCGTCAAAGACCTCACCCTCGACATTCACGAATTGATTTAATATATCCGATCCCTGAGTTTTGAGTCCAGCAAAGAAATTGGTAACTGTGAGTTTATGATTATCTGAAAAATTATAAGCGATTAATGCTCGGTGGACATGACTATTTCTATCAACGTCCCTATCTGTAGCATTACCACCTAGTTCAGGGAAAAGCTCATGTTCGGTTCTGATTACTTCTTCTAACCAGTTTTTTTCTACAAACGTGGCATCTCGATTCCTAAATCTGCCTCTAATATAGATTCCTTGGTAGCCTACTTCTAATTTATCCGCGAAAAAAGTTTTATTATATTTAATGCGTTGCAATAGGGCACCTGATTCATTAAATGCCGCTGCTACCACTTTGTCAGTAATACGAAATCCATTTTGAATTTCGTCCTTTCGATCACTGACATTGATAAAATACTCAAATGAGTTGGCCCATGATAAATCACGTAAGTGGACACCAATTTCAGCAAAAACTGATTCGTGAACATTATGAAATCTACGTACATCGTCTACAAGTATCTCTTCGGTACGTATGGTTACACCATTTCCAATCTGATTTGGTACAGTATCACTTCTTAGTACAGATATACCATCCATGGTGTAGTCGTTTTCTGAGTAATTGCCAAAAGCCTTGAATGATAAGGAAAGCTTATCATTCACTTCTTTACTTGCTAATAGAGTGCCTCGGTGGGTATTAAATGATCCACCTTCATAGGATACTTCCAATCTGTCGTTCACATAATTGCGAGGAACTATATTTATACCACCAGCCAATGCATCAGTCCCTTTGTCTATGGGCATAACCCCCTTGTATATGTCTACGCGATCAATCATTCCTACGGGAATATTTGTTATATCTAATCCCGCACCAATATATTCCATGGGAATACCATCGTAGAATATTCTTACCGCCCCTCCCGAGAGTCCACCAAGCTCTACACTTGCGTCGCTTCCCAACCCTCCTGTTCTTCTGACCGCCACCCCGGTAGATGTACGTAAAACGTCCGCAGCGCTAACGGATTGAACCTGCAGTAATTTTGCATCTAAAGAAGTAACGGTAATAGGCTGCTGAGTAGCCATTGTAGCTTCTGAGGCAGCCTGAATAACTATTTCTTCGAGCTCCTCGGAGGATTCCTCCAAAAAAAAGTCAATCGTAATAGTCGACTTAAGTATAACTTGTTTGGTTACTTTAACAAAGCCAATACTAGAAGCTTCGAGAGTGTAGCTTCCTGGATTTACATCTTTTATGATATATCTACCGTTCTCGTCCGTGACGGCCCCGGTAGTAGAGCCTTGTATGATGACCGTAGCCCCTGGCAGCGGTTTTTTGGATGCCAAATCATATACGCGCCCGGTGATATCAGCAGCCATAGATGTTATCCAATTAAAGGATAAAACAGCAATGAGCGCTGTTACTTTGAAATTCACTTTATGTTTTATTTAGATTAATTCTAAAGAGGTACAAAGGTGAATAGCTTTGGCAGCCAATTCAATCGCTAATGCTAGTGATTTTACTATCACTACAATTAGTGATTACTTATCCCTTTGGTGTGATCTTGAAACTGCTCTCTTTTGGGTATACCAGCCCCCGTACACAGCGCTGTGGAAAAACCTGACCCGCGGCTCGAAACCTGCAAACTCCCTAAGTTCAAAAAGGCAATCCTCAGAAATGCAAACCAGTCTTCAAAAACAAAGGCAATAACACCGGGATCCTCATTTTGGCAACTTCTGATGCGACCGCTACTATTCCTACATTATCACAACCTACCAAAGAAGGTGAGCGGCGAAGAACTATCGCCGATCATTGAAAAACAGCGCTTAGGTTTTACTTCATCCAACTTAAACCATCAAGATGAAATCTTATCTATGCCTCAGCGATGGTTTCTATTAAACCCGAATTTATCCAGATCAAAAAAAGCGCTTGATCAACTCGTTACAATTAAGTGCGGTATGCACTTGAATTGGTATTCTAATAGTGCATAGTATCAGGTTTTAAATTTCTTTCTTGAAACCGTGAGGCCAGAAGTTTACAATAGGAGTGATAGATACGAAGCCGCAACTAGAAGTCAGAATGAACGAATTGTAATATGATTTGGATGTTTAAAGAAGAAACACCTACTGAGC
>JBCCSU010000305.1:0-5471 GCA_039199635.1 Bacteroidota bacterium
ACCGGAGTGTTATCCTCAACAGAAATTAATTGAGAAAGATATTGCCTTCCGGAAGTATCCAAAATTTTAACAGTGTAGTCACCTGGTTCGGCAAAATTTATAGATAGCTTTCTGGCTTCTGATAGTGGATTAGGGTAAAGTTTTAGATCTGATCTGTTTTCAAAATCTTCTGTAGATACCACTATTGTTTGGTTAACCACAAGTTCAGGCTTAAACGCCGGAGCGTCTGCACTTCTGAAAAGAATGGAGTAATTCCTTGTTACCGAAGGGTCAAGTATAGTAAAGGAGATAAGATCATCACCTTCTGACACTTTAGCGTTAATGTGATCAGTAAGATCTACATTTATCCATTTCCAGTCTGCGGTGGAAGTATCAGCATCAAATGTGGTGATCTCTAAACCTTCCCGAGTTGCTCTATTTTCAATAGTATCAGCCTGAAGCAGAAAAAATTTCCAGTTTCCTTCTACATTGGCACCTAAATTAGTAAATAGGACCTCCCCAGGTATTATTGGTGTTTCATCCGAAACTTCATATATGCCAAAGGGCAGTTTCTGTCCTTGGTTACTGTTTACACGATAATATAAACGTAAGGTAGCACTTGTAATATTTTCAGTGTCGTCTAATTCAGTTAAATCAAATTGCATATAATTACGGAACATCACATGCCAACCATCAAAGAGTACCCTGGATCTTGAACGTAAAAAGTACGATTGATCCCATTTTATATTATCCTCTTCCGCTGCTGCAAAATTACCATCAGACCCGAGTAAATAAGTGTCATAACTTGGGAATAGTACCGTTTGCGTGATATCCATAACTTCAGTAGTGGCTTCTAATGCTGTACTTCTAGGTGATGCCGCTCCAGTTGAGTCTATCGCCTCTACCTCCATTGAGTAGGTAGTTTGACCCATTAGGCCATATGCAGTAAATGCGGGCAAATCGCCTCTCTCTGCTGTAGTAAAGATGCTAGTCCTGGGGGGATCATAGTGATAATTTATATCTACATCCTGAAACTCGGTACCTCTAAATAGCGCCATATCTATAGCACCAGATAATTCTCCATTCACATATACATTATAACTGGCTACTCCGGGATTACCGGTGGATTCGTCCCATGTTATGGTAACGGAACGATCTGTAGTTTCCACGAGCGTCACATTCTCTGGCCTTGATGGCTGGGCTATTGCTGTTATGCTCAAAACAGCCATCATGAGCAGGGTTGAACAGAACTTGAGTAAATCATTTTTCATATTACTTTCATTTTTGTTAAACATTTAATTATTGGTTGTTGACAATGATCCTTCTACTGCCTATAACCTCATTACCGTCAAGTAATTCGATAATATAGATGGCCGGAGTCAGGCTTTTGTCCAATTGTAAAAAGAAGCCGTTTTCCAACTTTTCAACAGTGTACGCCACGTTTTTACCAGAAGTATCTAAAAGCCTAAGGGATATATTTTCTTTGAAAGTGTTAAGATGAATTTGTATTTCACCACTTGAAGGATTAGGAAAAATTTTAAGTGACGATTGCGATTCATCATCTATCGAAGTGACTAATGATAAGGATGCAAATGCCTTTTCTGATTCATTGCCTGTGGCATCGATTGCAGCGACAGCGAAATCGTAAGTTCTTCCAGCTTCAGGGTCAAAATAGAAAAAAAATAAGTTTTTAGTTTCACCTATTTTAGCGTCATCTAAATAGATATTGTAGTTCTCTACTCCAATATTATCCGTGGATGCAGTCCAAGTAAGGTCTAACGTAGAACCCATGTCGACCACGGCAAAATTTTGTGGGATCGTTGGCGATTCCTGATCTACTTGAGTAATAATATCGACTTCGTAAATACCACTTTCATTACCTGCAGAATCATATGCACTAATGCCGATTTTGTATGAAGTGTTGTCATCAAGATTATCGAAAACGATATTTCTAGAATTATCTGCTTCCTGATTAGCATGAAAATCTCCGTTCAGATAAAACTTATAACCTTTAACCGATACGTTGTCTTGGGCTGCTGACCAGTTCAACCGGATGGTGGTTTGTGTTGTTACTGTATCTGTAAAAACTGGTATTGAAGGGGGCTCACTATCTGAACTCAACGCTTCTGTAATAAGCGTCAACGACATGGGCGGTAAGGTATAGGTCCCGTTAGCCGAAACAGGAGGAAAAGGTGATCTGGTATGCGATGCTATACTTACCACGGTAAAATCCGATTGGCTAGATTCCAACATAGCTGATAGATCCCCTATTTTGATCTCCTCTTCTCGCTTATTCAATACCAAGACCGATTTAAGGCCACCCTGTTGTTTTACGGGAATAACTTCCAGGTTTGTGGCGGATGTATGTTGCCAATCTACAAGGTCGCCTATCAGATATTTGTGCCCCCACAGGTACAAGTAATAAGGTGATCTAAGCTCATTATTAACATCGATCATACCGTATGCATTTCCTTTAAAATGCCATACGTTACTGCCATCCATGCCATTAATAATCGTTCTTCGGACTATAGCTGCCTGAAACATAGCACCTACATTATTAGCATGCCTAGGTTCAAACGGTTGCCATACCCATTGTACATTGAACTCGGTTAAAAAGGTTTTTGGTGTCAGGGATCTGCTTGATAGGGCACTCATTACATTACCTATATTTCCGTCAATTTGATTCACCACACTGTTGACCAACTCCAGATCAGAGACGCTGTTAGGTGGTGGCGCACTTCCGTAATTATGCCAAGTCACAAAATCAACTTTATGCCCTAAGCTGTCCAGAAAGCTCTCTACCCAAGTGGGGTTTGGCCAGGTCAGCGCAGGTCCACCTACCTTTGCCTGCGGGTCTACTTCTTTAATGACCTTGATCATGTCATCGATCAGAAACCAGAGGTCTTCAAGCTTACCAGCATCTTCATATACGCCTTCTCTTTCGTTGGTGAGCTCCCAATAGTCCACTTGGAATCCCACACTATCACGAAGTACTACCACTAAGTCTTTCACTAAATCAAGAAATTCCTGTCTATGCTCGTCTGGAAGAGGTGCACTGCTAGAAGCTAACCAAGCTGGCCACCAAACTATATTGAACATTACATTCGCATCTTCGTAGGCTTCTGCGGCTAAGAACGATGATCTAATCTTTTCGACATCCCACCAACGGGTAGTTGCGTCAGTGTAATTGTCAATAATATTAGCGTGATGCAAGCGAATAAATTCGGGCTCAAGATCAGTAAACAGCTCATTGTAGCGGCTATCTTTTACTCCGTTTCCATTACTCGGATCAGATAATTTTTCATCATTTATGCCCCAATGATGTGCAGTAACAGGAGCGATTGTAGTACTCCAATCAATATTGATATCCGTTATTTCTTGTCCAAAGGACTGTAAGCCTCCCAGCAGAAGTAAAGGTAAAAAACGCAACTTCTTAAATCTCATACTCATCATCCTCCGCTAATATTTGGGTTCCTATTGAACTCTGAAAAAGGAATGGGCCAGTAATAGTCTGAAGCACCATCGAAATTTGTAAAATCTTGTTTTTCTGTTAACTCGAGTGCGCCACGATTCCAGCGAACTATATCAAACCATCGGTGTAGTTCTCCGGAAAGCTCAACCATTCTTTCATGCCGTATAGCATCCTGAATGCTCCATCCATTTTGGGAAATCAGATCTTCTACGGAAGGTAAATCTTCGCGATCTGCACCACTGAAGTCAGTTGAATACCATAAATGAGCCTGTTCATCAACCTTCTGATTTGCCCTGCTCCTAACTATATTTAGATATTGCTGTGGACTACCTGATCCGGAAGCACCGTTAGAAAGTGCCTCTGCATACATCAGAAGGACATCCGAATATCTCAGCAAACGTTGATTGATATCATCTACCCATCCATTGCCATCTAGATCACAACAGTCTCTTACATCAAAATCATATTCGAACTTTCTCCAACCGAACCGTCCGTTCCAGTCAATGTCTTCGTAGTACAAAGTATCCTCTTCGGAAGTATCAACAAAAAAAGCTCCTCCCGGACTCCACAACGTCATAGGTGCCCTTGGATCGATAATTTCCCCACTGGTACCTCGTTCAAATTCATCGTACAGCTTTTGCGAAGGCTCGATATTATACCACCTCCCTCCGATATCTCTGAACATACCTGCATTTTGAGCCCTTAAGCGGCTTTCAGTAAGCCTATTCTCAGGATCTACATCCACCGACCATACAAAACTTTGATTATTGGCTGGTATTTCAGCAGTGAAAGCAAAGGCTACTTCAAAAAGCGATTCTATATTATGTTCATTTTCATTGGTATGATTATCCCTAAAATTTGTAGTTAGATTATAGGTCCCCACTTCCTGATTAATGATTTGGACAAACTCATCAGCAGCATTTTGGTACATTTCTGCACTATTAGCTACAGGATCTAAAGAGGCCCGGTATAAATATGTTTTTCCGAGATAACCTGTAGCAGCACCCTTTGAAGCTCTGCCCAGATCGCCAGTTCCTCTATAAGCATCCACAGTTGGTAAAAGCTCTTTGGCTCTTTTGAAATCATTAGTTATCGCAGCCCAGGCTTCACCAGCGGGAGTCAAACCATTAAAAAAATCATCTGAATCAGCAGGTGTTCTCAACACAATAGGTACCTCTGGGCCAAATAGCATAATAGCATGCCAGTGATAAAGACCACGTAAAAAGTGTGCTTCACCTAGACACCTATTTTTGATCTCCACATCGATATCCATATCTGCCACATTATCCAACACCGCATTCGCTCTATACACACCATTATAGAGATCCCTAAACGTCCAGGTGAGTACAGTATTCGTAGCATTCGCATTATAGTTAACCGCAGGTATGAAGCCTTCAGGAATTCCTGCCGAAAACTCCGTGTATTCCGCTTCATCGGACAGCGCATCTAGTACGTAATTCAAAAAATGACCGTATAGACCTCTTTTTTGTAGCGATGAATACGCTGCATTAGTAGCAAGTACGGCATCTTCTTCTGTTTTATAAAAAGAGCCATCTGTAAAGCTATTTGGATTTTCTACTTCAAAAATATCCTCACATGCTCCCAATAAAAACAGACTAAATAAAATTATAGTAGTTCTCATATCTTTAAAATTGAAGTTGGATTCCTGTCAAAAATGTTCTTGGCGTTGGGTAGGTACCTTCATCTATACCTACTGCAATGTTATCTAAGCGTGTTTCACGTGTTCTGTCTCCTATCTCAGGATCAAAACCACTGTATCCAGTCAGCGTGAGTAGATTCTGCATTTGAATGTAGAATCGTACTGATCTGAACCATTTCAGCTTACTTAAAATGTTTTCTGGCAGTGTAGCACCTATAGTTATATTTTTAATTCGTAGATAGTCTCCATCCTCTATAAATCGGGTAGATTGCTGCAGATTATAGGTCTCACCAGGACTTACCCTTGGAATATTAGTATCAGTATTGAAAGGTGTCCATGAATCTAGAGCAGCGACTGACT
>JBCCSU010000306.1:0-5464 GCA_039199635.1 Bacteroidota bacterium
CTTTTCTAGGGATATAATCCACTAAAATGTTCTCCTCTCTCATCACCTGGGGTTCGTTGGTAGCAACACCACTACTGATCACGCCACCATTCTCATCCAACGTTTTATACTCATATTCATTTCCGTAGAGCACAACTTGATCAAGCGTATTGTCAAAGGTGAGCAAGCGCTTGACACGAACCCCTCCACCCCGTTTTGATTGAACCACAGGGACCCGAAAATAGGAGAGCCCAGGGTCTATTGTTCTGCAGAGAATGGAAGGATTAAGACTTGCACCCAGGAAATTAAGCAGTTGCAAAACAACATCCTCCGGATTCGTTCCGTCGTTCAAAGCATCAACTCCGCAATTGTCGTCATTGAGCATTCCAACACGTTGACGGGTCACAAACTCCTCGCATACCTGTCCTGGAATGAGTGTATCGGTAGTCTCTAGAGTTATTTCTACAAGTCCAGCGTTCACCTCTACTAGAGACACATCTGCATATCCGGTAATATACTCCACATTACAGGTCGAGCGGTTAGGAGGGTCATTGTCCTTTAACGCGTACAAGAACTTGAAAAATATTTTTTTGTCAGTTGTTATGTATCTATCGGAAATCAGTTCAGCCAGTCGTTCCGGTGAATCAACCCCAATTTTAGTATGATCCAACCGGAATTTAGCAGCACGTCCATCAGTTTCTGAATTTATTAGAGGCGCCATAACATGGGCGCGCTGGTCCTGGACATAAGCATAATCGTCCGACTCATACTGTATGTGTATTTCTCCACCTGAAGGTAACTTGATAGCCTTTAAGTGCCAAGCAGCAGGATCATAGTCTACATTAGGTATTTTGGCTTGATCCAGCCATGTTTTAAGCTCATTATGTTGATCATCTCCATTAGGTTGGTGGTTACCCCAGGCGTCGGCGTTGTGAACACTGTAATCAGGGTTTTCATCATATCCGGGATTCTTCGGGGGATCAGTACCAAAATTATCAAGGGCACCATAAGGACTTGGATAATTCACCGTTGGATACTCGTAACTAAACTTATAAGGACTTAACCTGCGAATCCCATTGTACTCAAACCGAACTTCAGAAAGGGTCAATTTACCATCGGAAGCGTTGGGTGCCCCAGTCATCAACTGTTGAGCCGGGTCTGCATAAGAAAAAATCACTGATTTTATGGGTTGAGCGCCTGTGAAGTGAGCCAAAGAATAGGGAGCTTCTCTGTCATCATCAACCAGTTGGTCCCTGGAATAAAGGTAGATAGCGTCCAACTTTTTAAGCTGTTGCGCATTGCTGGAAGCGCCTATAATGGCCAGGTTGTTTTCTGCCGCGCCATAAGAATCATCTCTTAGTGAAGTTTGGAAAAGAGCAATGTGCGTCTTTGTCTCAATAGACTTGAGGTAATAGACTTCTTTTTCTCCATAGCTTACTGACCCCAAATCATCCCTTTTATCAGAAAGTGAATTTTGCTGATAGTACAGGCCATTGTAAGGGGTTCGCCATTTGTACCAATTTTCGTCTCCAAAATGTCTCTCATAATCAAATTTGGTATAGCCTCCAAAATCATCTTTAGTAGGACCATTTAGGGTTCTATCAAGATAGTCCGGAGTGATTATTTCAGTCAATAAATAGGACTTGGCGTATGGAGCCGATTGCTCGGTGCCTATTTTAACTTCGGAGTTCTTGTATTTGACAATATAATTCCCCTCGATCTTATCAGATGTAGCCCCACGAACTCCATGGCTCAGATTTGCTTCATTCCTACTTCGAACCGGTAACGCATAAATGTAGTTCGACCCGGATTCATTAGTGATTGAAAATTCTCCGATGGCCTTTAGGTCCTCTCTTAAGTTAGAACCAAGCAAATCCGCTCTTTTAGAATATGCTTTATAGTTGTAACCCATTGAAGTCTGTAACATTTGCTCATTGGTATTAAAACCTATGTAGGTCGATCTTCCTGAACGTTTATTTCCATTCACATCTTGTCGAAAACCAGGTGTCGGCGTGTCCGAGGGGTTAGTGTTTTCAGCCTTATCCGATATGATTTCATCTCCCCAACTACCCCCTTGATCGTTATTGAATCTAAAAAAGACAGGCTCGTCAACATCTGATGCATTGAGGCTGGAGAACTGACCGGCACGATGCCAATCACCAATACTCAGCTCTTGAAAACCAGTACCTAAATCCACACCTGTTCCAACATTACTACCAACATGGACCTCAGCCGTGGCAACATTGAATATATCTACGTCTGATGTGACAGCCTTTGGACCGAATGTACCAAGGCTCTTATGATACATTCTAAACCCTCCAACTACACCTTCACCCGTACTCATAAAGACATCGGCATTATTAAAAGGGACACCTAGAAAGGTATTTCTTTTGTTGAAATTAGATTCTTTTTCCGTTTGATAATCCATAAGATCATCTGCCGTGGCTAAATCCGAATACATGAAGCCAACGGCATTTGACTGAGCACCCAGATTACGTTGCCAGGAATAGCTTCCAAAAATATTCAAGGTAGCACCCGCTGGGAACGGAGCAATATCTGCTTGAAGGGAGGCGCTTACATTGTAAGATTCGCCGGTATAGGCTGATACATTGTTAGGCCTGCTACCACCGCCAAAAGAAAACAGGCCATAATTGCTACTCACCAACTGCAACTGTGTGCTCATAACATTATTAATGCTGGTCGATAGTATTCGATTTTGAACAGTTACTTCACTTGAAGTGGTCTTCTGTTCAGTTGTTTCAGCTTCTTGATCTTGTTTCTTTTTAAAATAATTTGTTACCGCAAAAGGGTTGACTTTTAAACTAAAGCTTCCGTCACCATTGTTAACATTATATCCTAGGTTAACCACACCCTTACCTAACTGAATACCAATACCGGCATTGTACCCGAATCCTTGATAATTGTTATATCTGATGGATCCTGACGCATTCAGTTGTGCAAGCTTATCACCTCCAAATATCTCCCCGGCCACACCTCCACCAAGGGTTGCCGTCCAATTCTTCGGCATAGTGTTGTGCTGAATCAGGTTCCCGACAACATCATCCGGAAAACCACGGGTATTCCTGTTAATAGCTCCGGGGTTCAGCGTCCAGCCATAACCAACCCAGCTGGCTTCTTCCTCGGCCATTACACCACTGTGGTAAGATAAAGACAAGGGATAACTACTGCCCTGCGGACCTGGCACTTCCAGAATAGGTAAGTTATAGGTAAAATCGCCGGTAAACGTATTTACCATATTCGTGGTAGCCACCGGCTCAAAACTGCTGAACTCGGGTTGAGAAGGGCCTGAGGTCAGCGCATAAGATACGGTTGGCGTCAAAACCTGGAACATCATGTTCAGTGCCAGAAATAGCGCTATTGCCTTGCGATATGTTTTATTTCTAATCATTATCTAACCAATAATTAGCTTTGGAATATCTGTTAAATTTTTCTTCCTGTAGGTAAAATGGTTCACTCCCGAACCCCAATAGGGATCTTCAAAGGTGAATCTTAGCTTCGTTTCAGGATCCAACTGATTCCACTGTGGATATTCGAAGGTAACATGGAAAAGTAGCCGCTTACTCAATTCGTTGTAACCTTCAAAGTGAACAAACTGAGGAGCTAATTTTTCATTCCCCAATTTCATTTTGAAGAACTTTTGACTGTGAAAACTAAGCTGATTTACACGTTGCTTATACCCTGCATAATCAGCGAGTCCAAGCCATAACAGGTTAGTATCGACATCTTCCGCATTTACCTCAAACTGGAAATTGATAGTACCCTTATAGTTGTCCCGAGTGCCCTTAACGTCTGCTCTGCTAAAACCAACATCTTTAAAAGCCAGGTAATCGATGGGTTGAAAGCGAGAAGTTAGGCGTATGTACCGGTTTTTCTTTGATTTTACTATTCCATTTTCCTGATCACTCAACCAAGCGCGATACTCACTCCAGCCAAGTTCCGATTTTTTCGAACAGGCTACTGCACAGAAAGAAACTAACAAAATACTTAATGCTCTCATTCTCCCCGGTAATTTTTGTTCAATGCCTCTAGTAGTTGATCGGTAATGTCTAATCCTTCATCGCCATAAAGCACACTTCCCGAAAGGGTGGTGCCTAAGATAATATCGTAGCCATGAGACTGGCTATATTCTTCCACAAAAGCATTAATCTGATTCAGACTCGCTTGCATCATTTCTTCATCGGCAGCCTGGATCTTGTCATTAATGGCACCGGCATAATTCTGGAACTGCCTCTCTTGCTGGGAAAGCCCTTCTTCTCTTTGCTGCCGCTCTGAAACGGAAAGGGCAGCGTATTCCTGGTTGTAGCGGTTCACAGCTCGTTGAAAATCAAATTTTAAGGTATCTACATTGGCCTGCCATTGTTGCTTTTGATTATTGAATTTAGCCATGGCCTCTACTGTACCCTCATATTTATATATGATATCCTGAGACCTGACAAAAGCTATTTTCTTTTGATTGAAAAATTTGATAGCCAGCAAAGAACCTCCTACCGATAGAAACACGACAACAACGCCAAATATGATGAGGTCTCCTCTTACTTGCACTCTAGCGTCCCTCCATTTGTAACCTGTACTATTTTATTTTCCACAGCGCCCTGATTTAAAATAGTGACTTCCCCATTTACCGTAAGTTTTGCTTCCCGACCAGAAACGAGCAACAGTGTATTGTTAGCGGCACTGATATTCATCCCTCGACAATCGACAACCTCCGTTACTTCCACCTGAAATGCGCCTATTTCAACATCATCAAACTGAGTGGGTACCTGGCCAACCGTTGTTCCGCCATCGGTCAATGACCAAATGGTAGGGTCGGACCAGTTGCCATCAGATATGGCATAAAAAGTTTGTGGAATAATTACCTGAATTACATACTCCTCACTGTAGAGGGTCATGTCGGTTATCAAGGTGTTGGTCATCTCACATCGGAACCTTCGGCCGTCATCATCCAGAGTAATCATTGGTAGATTAAGGTCTGCAGAATTTTGGCCGTCTACATTCACCCAATTCGTACCGTTCCATTCTTCCCATTGGTAGAGAGTATTTACTCCTCCTGCTCTTAGATTCTGAACGTCTGCCGATTCATTCAGAAAGACATGATTCTGAACTGCCGAGTCAGGTGAGTTTTGAGGGGAGTAGGTAAATGACACAAATGGAATAGTTCCATCTGCATTAAGGTTGGATTCTATGGAACCAAAATCTAAAAGGTTGCTACTTATATTAATAGAAAGATTAGAAGCGTTACTGTGACTTTTAAAATTTAAAAGTGATTTATAGTTATTATTGGATAGACTCAAAGTAGCTAAGGATTCAAGATCTAAAACTGAGTTGGGTATGTTACCTTCCATAAAGGAGTTAAGTCAGTTAAAGAGTATTAATATGACTAGCTCCTTTATGGAAGGTAACATACCCAACTCAGTTTTAGATCTTGAATCCTTAGCTACTTTGAGTCTATCCAATAATAACTATA
>JBCCSU010000307.1:0-5441 GCA_039199635.1 Bacteroidota bacterium
CTTGGCTATAATCGTGTTTACGGGTTAATTAGGGTTTTAGCCTTAATTCTATATTTATCCAAAATTGTATTTTTGATTATGGGCAAAGACTTTTCACATTTAAATGCTGCCGGTGATCCTACCATGGTAGATGTATCTCAGAAATCTCTAACGGAGCGTATCGCAACAGCGCAAAGTACTATGATCATGGATGCTAGCATTATCGATCGTTTTGAAAATGATGAGATCCATACTAAAAAAGGCCCGGTATTTCAGACCGCAATTATTGCAGGCGTAATGGCTGCTAAAAAAACAAGTGAGCTAATTCCATTATGTCATCCTATTGGACTGGATAAATGTACCGTTAGCATAAACTTGAACGATAAAAAGGAAGTGGTAATTGAGTGTTTAGCAAAAGTAACTTCCAAAACAGGAGTAGAAATGGAAGCGTTAACGGGTGCATCGGTGGCGGCCTTAACCGTTTACGATATGTGCAAAGGTTTCTCGCATAATATCATAATTAAGGAAACCAAGTTAATCGAAAAGACGGGAGGGAAGAGTGACTTCAAAAGAGCATAAGAAACATGCATTTGTTCAAAAACCTATGGGTGGTAAGTTCCACAGAAATGAGTTCGCTATTCTGGGAGCACCTTGTTCTATTATCCAGCAACTATCCAGGCGCTTAAGTGATGAGCTTGAAAAAGATCATAAGTTAGGTTATGTAGATGCTGATCATAAGGCCAGTGACTATGAAAGTTCTTTTAGGGTTAAGTACACGAATAAAATTGATCATAATCGACTTGAATTCTACTCAGATGATTTAACTCGTGATTTCAAGGGTATATTTAATGACCAGGAAGCAGTTTTAGTGAATGGCAATCATTTTACAGCGCAGAAACAAATCGTAATCATCAATGAGGAGAAAAAGGAATCGTTGAGCCGGAAATTAGATCGCTTAACTAATGTTCTAATGATTTTATTGGATAAGGGATCTAGTGATGTACATGACTTTATGAAAGAAGCACTTCCAGGCTATGCATCCTTACCTACTTATAAAATAGATAATACTGTTGCCATTGCAAATGTACTGAAGACGGCGCTAGCGTCTCAAAAACCATTGCTTAATGGGTTAGTGCTTGCCGGAGGAAGAAGTGTAAGAATGGGGCAAGATAAAGGAGCTATAGATTACTACGGTAAACCACAACGGGAGCATATGGCTGATCTGCTCTCATCTTTATGTGATCAAACCTTTATTTCTAAGCGGAGTGAAAGTTCAATTAAAAGTGAATATGGTTTTATTGAAGATACATTTACAGGCTTAGGGCCTTATGGTGGCATTTTATCAGCTTTCCGCAAAAATCCCAATACAGCATGGTTAATCGTGGCTTGTGATGTTCCTATGCTCGATGAGCCAACTTTGCAATGTTTGATCAATAACCGGGATGTCTCTAAAGTAGCTACATGTTTTTATAATCCGGAAACCAACTTTCCGGAACCTTTGATCGCTATTTGGGAGCCTCGAGCTTATCAGAGGTTATTATATTTTTTGGGTTTAGGATACTCTTGTCCGAGGAAAGTATTGATAAATTCTGATATTCATCAGGTACTGCTTGATCGCGCTCAGGTACTGACAAATGTGAATACTCCCGAGGAATATAATAACATAAAAAATCAAATAATCGGCTAAAGTATTTACCATCGTTCTTGCCGCTTGAGCTGTTTAGGTATTCGAAAGTAGGGAAGTAGCTCTAGTGAGCATGATGTTGGTTTTTTAAGTTATCACACTCAAAACACCCTCCTGACTCGCCTTTTGGACATGTCATAAAAAGGCTTAAGGATAATTACTCAGATCTTATATTTTTTACCTGGCAAGGACTTGACATGTCCTTGGAATTCCAATGCCAGTAGAATAGAGGCGAGTTGATTTACTGGAATTTGGGTGGTCCAGCTTAGTTTATCGATGTGAATGCCCTGGTCTTGTGCTTTCAATGTCTCTAATACTAATCGTTCTGAACCGCTGAAAAGATCGAGATTAAGTAACTGTGGCTTAGGCTGGTTTTCGGTGATATCCCAACTCATGATATATTCGATATCCTTAATACTCGTTAAAAGATGCGCTTTGTTATGCTTAATGAGGTTATTACATCCCTCTGAGTACTTTTTTTCCAAGTCTCCCGGAACAGCAAAAACATCCCGGTTATAATCGTTGGCAATATTAGCGGTAATAAGTGCCCCACCCTTCGCAGCTGCTTCAACTACTATTACAGCATCACAAAGACCCGCAATAATTCTGTTTCTTGCCGGGAATTTAGGAGCATCAGGAACACTATCAAATGGCTGCTCCGTTATTATACCTCCTGTTTCCTGCATTTCCTCAGCTATTCTTCTGTGAGCGGCAGGATATATTTTGTTAATCCCGCCGGCCATAACTCCAACGGTGGTAAGACTATTTTTCAGTGCTGATTTATGTGCCTGAATATCTATCCCGTAAGCCAGTCCGCTAACTATAAGAGCGTTGTGCGGAACAAGTGATTTAACCAGTTCTTCCGTAAATGATTTTCCATAGCTTGTAGCATTTCTGGTGCCCACTATGCCTACTACTTTGTTCGCTTCCAGGTTACTTACTCCTTTTACATATAATAAGCTTGGCGCATCATGAATCTGTTTTAATCTATGAGGATATTCTTTGTCAGAATGAAAAAGAATTTTGACATCACTTTTTTCGGCTCTTTTCAGCTCATTTTCCGCTTCTGATAAAGGCTGTTGTTTGAGAATAGAGTTAGCGGTTATCTCACCAATACCTGGCACCTTAAGTAATCTGCTTTTTGGTGCTTTGAACACATTTTCAGCAGAACCACAGTAGCTGATCAATTGTTTAATGAGGTAATTGCCAATGTTTGGAATAAAATGGAGTGCCATTTGAGCTACCCGATTATTTTCCATGGAAAGCTAAACTTGTTCTCTAAGCTCTAATAGAAATTGTCTTACGTTATTGAGGGAATCTATAATTTCCATTTTATCCTTAATGGCTCCGGGGTCTTTATGAAGCATATCTTTGGCACCCTGTAATGTAAATCCCTTTTCTTTCACTAAATGGTAGATAAGCTTGACGTTTTCTATATCGTCTTTAGTGAACTGCCGATTCCCCTTTCGGTTTTTCTTGGGCCTTATAATCTCAAATTCACTTTCCCAAAAACGGATCAGAGAGGTAGCCACCTTAAACATATCAGCCACCTCACCAATGGCATAATATTTTTTCTCAATGACTTTCTCTTTATAAGGCATTTAAAATGAATTAATCTTGAAGATAAGTAATTATACCAGCCGCGTCAATTTTTACCGGTACTTCGGGGAAATCTTTTTCGGTGAGCTCTCTTATTTTATCGATAACCCGACCGTCCGGATCAATTTTAGGTCCCCCAGGGGCTCTTTGCACAATAGGAGTGATCTCAGCCTTTATAAATTCTCCCTGTGAACTGGTAAATACTTTTATGATTGGCGCTAACCCATTATCACCTCTTAGATTAAACCGTGCATAAGTGCAGAAATTACCCAGGCTGTAAATGATAAATCGATTTTTGTAGATGTCTACGGCTCTGGTGACATGCGGTCCATGCCCAAAGATAATATCTGCACCTGCATCGATCATTTTATGTGAAAAGTTATAAACATCTCCTCTATTCTCGCCGTAGAAGATTTCATTCTTACGTGGTACGCGTTGATGTTTACTTCCTTCGGCCCCTCCATGAAAGGATACAATAACTATATCAGAAATACTATCGAGTGTGGAGACTATTTCGGTGGCCTTTTCAATATCGTTAATGCTCATTGTACCGGTATTTGGGGCAAAAGCGGCAAAACCGTACTTCATTCCCTCTATCATAAAAGTGGTGTAAGGGTGCGTCATTTGGCCTGCGTGGAAGAATTGAAGCGAATCTAGTGCTCTGGCCGTGTTCGTTCTTCCCGGATTTCCAAAATCGCCGGCGTGATTATTTGCGGTACTCAGAACATCAAAACCAGCACTTTTTAAATGCGTCAGCATATATTCCGGTGACCTAAAAATATAGCATACCTTAGGGTTTCGGCAATATTTGGCGTTACCTCCTTCATTGAGAATAACGCCTTCAAGGTTTCCAAAAGTTACGTCCGCATTCCTTAGTATTGGCTCAACCTCTTCTAACAAGTGGGCACCTTTATTTGGCGGAAGGTATCCAGCATCCGGATAATTTGTGCCCATCATGATGTCACCTACGCCTATTACCGTTACCGTATCTTTTAAAAGTCTATAAACTTCTATATCTACGGAGTCCTGAATGGCGGTGACAACAGAATCAAGTTTAACCTTAACGGTATCTACTGAAAAAGATACACTATCCTGGGTAGATGTGGTATTTGCAATTTTACTGGTTTTACAAGCTGAGAATGCAGAGCCGATTAGAAGAAGGTAAGCTAGATATTTCAGTTTGAACATGGTGGCAAATAAAGGGATACCATGCCAATGCTGCAAACAAAAAAGCAGCCGCTAGAGCTGCCTTCTCTCAAAATTTAACCTAACCTATTCTGAAAGTAATACTAAGTCTACAATACTTTTTGAATCTACCTGATGAGCGGTGGTTTGGAATCCAATGAATGAATATACAAGTGTAGAGTTCTCTGGTGCCTCTATCATGTATTCTCCATTCATATTGGTAACTGTCCCTTTTTTGCTGCCCTGTATGACTACATTCACGCCTGGCAGAGCTTTTCCTTCGGCCGTCAATACTTTGCCTGAGACAGTTTTTGTATCACCTAGTATTTGTTGTTCAAATTGAACCTGTCCGTTGGTAGACTGTCCAATACGGCTTATTTTATCGCCCGATAGTGAAAAGGTAATGGGTAAAATGATGCGTTGTTTAACGGCTATTCCACGTTGCTGAGGTGAAGACCAGGTATAGGGCAGTCGTATCACTCGCGCTGCTTCTGCATCGCATCCTGCTCCTATTCCTTTTACCACTTTTACATCAGTTAATGCTCCGGACTGATCCACGATAAACTGAACATAAACTTTTCCCTCTACGCCCAGCTTTTTAGCTTGCTCGGGATACTTTATATTTTCTTTGATGTGCTCATAATACTGCGTATATCCCCCTTCAGGCATAGCAGGCTCATCTACTATTTGGAAAATGTTTCCGTCAGAAGTGGCGCTAGCTACTTTTTTGAGCGCCCCATTTCTATTTACCAGTACACCTACAATATCAGGGTCTTTCTTTACTTCAACAAAGGCAATACTGGATGGATCCAAGTCTTTAAACTCGTCGAGCTTGGATTCATTATCTACAGCAGTTTCAAAATAAGCAAATTCTGCGTCTGGATATTTTACCTTTAACTCGGCCACCTTTTCCTCTAAATGTGCAGGAATAGCAACTTGTTTAGAGGTTTCCATCACTTCTGTCACATTTTCCATTGTTTCATCATTACAACTA
>JBCCSU010000308.1:0-5434 GCA_039199635.1 Bacteroidota bacterium
AAGAGATAGGAATAACCTCCAAATAGAATCGTTTATACAAACCGACGCTGCTGTTAACCCCGGGAATAGTGGTGGAGCCTTGGTAAATCTGAAAGGCGAATTGATCGGCATTAACACGGCCATTGCCACTCCTACGGGTACCTACGCCGGTTATTCCTTTGCGGTACCGGTAACTTTGGTTAAGAAAGTTATTGATGACCTGGTGGAGTTTGGTGAGGTTCAAAGAGGACTTTTGGGCATTCGTATAGGAGATGTTAACGCTCAGCTTGCTGAGGCACGTGATTTAGGTGTAGTCAGTGGTGTTTTTGTGAGTTCCGTTAATGAGAATAGCTCTGCTGAAGAAGCAGGTATTGAGCAGGGTGATGTAATCGTTGCCATAAATAATATGCCCGTTCACAACGTATCAGAACTTCAGGAATTTGTGGCGCGTAATAGACCTGGTGACCAGGTAGACGTTACCTATGTTCGCCAGAAACTGGAGTTAACGGTTCAGGCGATATTGAGAAATACGGAGGGCAGTACCGAAATGGTCAGAAGGAGCTTTCCTCAAAAACTTGAAGGTGCGAGAATAGAAAATCTGAGCATGAGTGAGCTTGGAGAATTGGATATTGACAACGGGGTACGGCTGTCCGAAATCAACGCTGGAAAGTGGAAAGAAGCTGGCATTAAAGACGGCTTTATAATCACCAAAATTGATAAGATCAACATTTCAAGTTTAGAAGATCTTCACCTTACGTTACAAAATAAAAAAGGTGGAATATTAGTAGAAGGCCTTTCCGCTTCCGGCGAAAAAGGGGTTTTCGGGGTCGATTGGTAATTGCATTTGGTTACTATTAAGATAATAAATAAAGCACTTCTAATTCTACATTAGCTTCTTGCGTTTCTATACATTTGCAATGCGTTAAACAAATAGCAAATGAAGAATTTCGGTATTTCAGAGGCTTTAGAAACTCTCGGTCTTGAGAATGAAAATAGCGGCACTTCCACGGGTTACACATGGTTGGAAAATAAAGGTGAAGCCATAGCATCCATTTCACCGGTAGATGGTGCGTTGATAGGTAGAGTTTTTAGTACAAGTGGAGAACAATACCATCAGGTTATAGATACAGCAGCTAAAGCTTTTAAGGAATGGCGATTAGTACCTGCTCCTAAACGAGGTGAGGTGGTGCGTCAGATTGGTGAAGAGCTGAGAAAAAATAAGGAAGCACTAGGGAAACTGGTTTCCTATGAAATGGGTAAGTCCTATCAGGAAGGCCTGGGCGAGGTGCAGGAAATGATAGATATCTGCGATTTTGCCGTAGGCCTCTCAAGACAACTGCACGGCCTTACGATGCATTCTGAGCGGCCTCAGCATAGAATGTATGAGCAATATCACCCTTTAGGTATTGTAGGAATTATTTCTGCCTTTAATTTTCCGGTAGCAGTATGGTCATGGAATACCATGTTAGCCTGGGTATGCGGAGACGTTTGCGTTTGGAAACCGTCAGAAAAGACACCATTATGCGGTATTGCTTGCCAAAATATAATAGCCAAAGTATTTAAAAAGAATAACGTTCCGGAAGGGGTATCCTGTATTGTGAATGGCGATTATAGAATAGGAGAGCTAATATCAAATGACCATAGAGTACCATTAGTCTCTGCTACGGGTTCTACCCGTATGGGTAAAAAAGTAGGAGCTGCAGTAGGTGCAAGGTTAGGCAAAGCACTCTTAGAACTTGGAGGTAATAACGCCATTATTATTACCGAAAACTCAGACTTAGAAGTCTCTATTATAGGGGCACTTTTCGGGGCCGTAGGTACTTGTGGGCAGCGGTGTACCTCTACACGAAGGCTCATTATTCATGAATCTGTTTACCATGAGGTGAAAGATAAATTGGTTAATGCCTACAGCCAATTAAAAATTGGCAATCCACTGGATGAAAATAATCATGTGGGGCCCCTCATTGATAAAGACGCGGTGGACATGTATCAGTCTGCATTGAAATCAATTGAAAATGAAGGCGGTAAACTGTTAATACAAGGAGAAGTTCTTCATGGAGATCTGTACTCTTCAGGGTGCTATGTAAAACCGGTGATTGCTGAGGCAACGAATCAGATGGAAATCGTTCAGCATGAAACCTTCGCACCTATCCTCTACCTAATAAAATATACTACCATTGAAGAAGCCATTGAATTGCAAAACGGTGTAGCTCAGGGACTATCTTCTGCTATTATGACCAGGGATATGCGCGAAGCTGAAAAATTCTTATCACACGCCGGTTCGGACTGTGGCATTGCTAATGTAAATATTGGGACTTCGGGCGCTGAAATTGGAGGAGCCTTCGGTGGTGAAAAAGAAACCGGAGGTGGCCGGGAATCAGGTTCCGATGCCTGGAAGATCTATATGCGGAGACAAACCAATACGATTAATTATGGTCAGGATTTGCCCCTTGCACAGGGAATTAAGTTCGATTTATAATTGCTATTCGTATTTTGAGATCAATGGCCTTTAATTTATATTTATATATTCCTTTTAACTCAATCTAGATGTTCGATCGCCAAAAAAAATATACGTCTGTAATGCTTATCGATGATAATGAAATCGATAATCTAATCAATCAAAAAATGATCGAAGCAGCTAATATGGCCGAGTATATTTACACACATACTGGTGCTAAAAGTGCGATTGAATTTCTGAAAAATATCGAAAAGATTGATACGTTGGGTCAGCAAGTGCTACCAGATATAATCTTTTTAGATATTGATATGCCTCTTATGGATGGATTTCAATTTTTAGATGAGTTTGAAAAGCTCATGGAGTCTACGCGCGATAAATGCAAGATTATAATGCTTACCTCCTCTATTAATCCTAGGGATTTGGATAAGTCAAAAAAGTATAACTACGTAAGAAAGTACATAAATAAACCCTTAGCTCAAGAGAGTTTAGATGGTATAGATCTTTAACGTTTGTGATCGGTTAAGAACACAAACGTTCAATAAAATCTTCATCCTTTTTAATGAGTTCAGTAATAACGAAGTGTCTGGATTTATTCTCAGGCATTTTAGCTAATACTAATCTTATTTTATCTGATTTGTTTTTCTTCGAGCCGCTTATAGCTGTCTTTAACACTTTAGAAAGTGCCACTATGTGCTCACAGTTCTCCTTTCCAAGGAGCCTTACTTGGCGCTGTATACTATTCACTAACTGATTGAACAATTCAAAGTCACTCAATAAGCAGTATTGTAGCGCTAGTATTATTTTTATTTCGAGTTGTATAAACGGATATTTTTTTAAGCTTATCTCATTCAGCAAATTATTAATCCATCTACTAGCTTCTTCATAATTATGCTTATAATAACATGAAATAGCCCGATACATTACGTAAGTGAGGTATGTAGGCATATCCTGATCATCTACTTCGTAATCATGAAAAACGCCTTCATTTTCATCATACATATCCATTTCCATCCCTAAGCGCATATGTCGCCTCACCTTGCTGATCAAAAACTGAGCTGGATGGGTATATAATGTATAATTGGTTAGCAAATTACTGGCTGCGTCATTTACCTCCTCAAAATATTTTTCAGCTTTTCTGTAGACCCCATAGTGATTATAATATTCCAGTTTTAAAAACTCGAATACCAAATTCATATGGTAATAAATCGAATCTAACTGATAGGATTTAAAGATCTTCTCTACATTATCTAAAATATCCTCAATAGGTTCTTGCTCATCATTGAGATCATCATCAGGTTCCACAAAAAGCCGATGAAATATGAGCATACAGCTTTGATAAACATAGAGCCTATGTGACTCATATAAAGCTCCTACATTACTCATTTCTTGTAACAAAAGGCTTAACCCGAGCTTATCCGTATCATCACCTGACAAGGTAAACTCCCCGTATTTCTTAAAATATTCAGCTAAAAGATCTTCGGCCTTATCTACGGCAAGGTTATAGGCTACATGCCGATTATATTGTTGAGAATAATGAAAATAATCCGGTGCATGGATATGCATTTTCTTTAACGACTTGTACACAATAGTAAGCTCATTAGACAAGTCATAATCCAATAATTCTCGCTCTAGTTTTTTTAACGTTGCTACGGCTATAGCCTTCTTTTTAGTGAAGATGATCTCATTGATATTGGCTACCTTTTTTAAGATGTCCGTTCGAGGGCTCTCCATTATTTGGAGTAAGTATTCTTCAATCTTCTGATTTAGCCTTGATCGAAGCGTATAATAAGCATTTGTATTCACCCCTAACTCTCCCATAATCTTAGAATCTGAGAGCTGTCTTTCACGCATAGCCTGAAGCAAATAGGCCGATTTTTCTGCGTTACTTTCAATAAGTGCTTCCTTTATAGAGTCGTAATCCTTCTTCGAAAGTTGCTTAATTATATTTTTAAGTTTGGCCATAAGCTTGGAAATCGCTCGGGGATCATAGAGCGGTTAAGCAAAACATCTTTTGTTAAAACAAGTTGAAAAGTTAATAAAAAATTACAAGACATTACTTGAATGTAAGTTTTAAGTGAAAGTTGACAAAATCGCTCGAATATGCCTCAGAGGTACCAAAACGTAGACAAGCATGATTTTTTCAAAAATTCGAAAATAAGGGCAAATGCCTAAAATGAATGCTTGAATCGCCCTAAACTATCTAATTATACTCAAATTGAAAGAGACTTCAAATTTATGAGCTTATCAGATAGTTTTCATTCTCGCTCACAAGCTCGTTAATTAATATTTTATGTTAAACATAAAATATTTTACTTATTAAGTAATATACTTGTAGCGTACATTTTAGTTTGTAGATAACCACTTTCTTAATTGCCTTTAATCCATGAAGTATTATTTCTTTCTTTCATTCTTACTGGTAACTAATCCGCTCTGGACGCAACAACCTTTAACTCCACAGCTGTTAGAAGAGTCCGCCTACAGATTTACTCTAACTACTGAACATCGCCTCAAAGAACCTGCGAAAGTAGAATGGAAGGAATTGATAGGTGATACGAACTACGTAGGATTAGCGGAAATACATAATTCTGCTCAGCTGAGTCTTTTCACAAAAGCATTCTTAGGCATTTTAAAAGAAAAGGGTTTCGAACATTTCGCTATGGAAATGGGGCCTAATACCGCAGCTATTCTTCAAGAAAGAACGATGGACGATTCACTTACTGAGAAACATATTCAAGAATTAAATCGGACGTACGGTAAAAAATCTTCTACGAAGACACCCTTTATATTTGCCAATAAGGTGGAAGATGCTGCTTTTATATCAGAGGCAGCTAAGCTAAATTATGCTTTTTGGGGACTGGATCAGGAGTATGCGGGATCTTATGAAATGCTTTTAGATCAAATCTATCAAAATGAATCTGAGCTAAACCCTTCTATTACTACCGCTTATAAGAACGCTAAAAAAGCAATAAGAAAGGCCATTTTTAAAGATAAAATCGA
>JBCCSU010000309.1:0-5427 GCA_039199635.1 Bacteroidota bacterium
AATCTTCCTTGTGTCAAATTATTCCGACTATTAACGGTTGGGGGGTCAATATTATATGCTCTGATGGAGGAACAATTGAGATATACAGCACAACACCCGGTGGACCATGGGATGATTATAGATGGTACAGAAATGGTACTGAAGTCACTGAGGCAAGAGGATTTGGTAATTATTTTTTTGACCGACCTGGATCCTATCAATTGTCTATAGATTTAGGAGATAGTAATTTTAGCACTTTATCCGCACCATATGTAGTCACAGAAATTACGCCAACTATATCAATTAGTGGTTCAAACTCAGGTTGTGAATTTGTTGATCTAACTGCCTCTATTGGTGGAGAAATGGGACTTAATTATTTAATATCCTGGTATTTGGATGGTAGTTATGCTGAATCTGGTGAGACCTATCGAGCTACTGAGTCTGGAGTCATACAGGCTGTTTTGAATATATATCAGGGGCAGTCTTGTTCGTTTCAGGCTGGCCAGCAAGATGTAGAAGCTGGGATAAACTGTGCCTGTGGACCATGTGCCTCTTGTACGGAAACCTCCGACACTTTGAATATCGAGTTGGGCAATTATGCTCAAGCCGGACCTGATGGTTCTAGTTGTTCTTTTAATTACAGCCTATCCGCCGTTGGAAATATAAACTCTGGCTCCTGGAGCAAGGTGTCAGGCCCAGGCACCGCCATTTTCAGCAATGGAAACGACCCAAATACTGATGTGAGCGTATCACTGCTTGGGAATTACGTTTTTCGATGGACACTCGCTGAGACAGTTTGTACACTTGACTATGATGACGTAAGTGTTTTGTTTGAGCCGTTAACCGCAGATGCCGGTTTGGATGACCAAACTTGCAACCTTTCATACAGGCTGTTAGGCTCAGACCCTCTAGGGGGAACATGGCGCCAGCTTTCAGGTCCCGGGTCCTTATCATTTTCAGATATAAATGATCGTAATAGTACCGTTGTCGCTTCCGTTCCCGGAGTGTACAATTTAGAATGGAGTGTAAGTGCAGCGGAGTGTGAAGTTACGCCGGACATTGTTCAGATAGATTTTAAGGGAATAGACTTTGACATTTTTATAGATAACCCATGCCCTACACTTGGTGATCCGGTTATACTCAGCATAGTGGGAGGCAATCCTGCCGTTGGTTGGAATGTTGAATGGGGGGACGGCACATTTGAAAGCACCAATTCTACGTATTTGGAACACTACTATGCCAAAGGTGAATACACCATCACCGTGTCGGTTGATTATTTTGGATGCAGTGCAACAAGGTCATCAGAAACCATCGTGCTTTCGCTTTGTACTTCTGATATATCGGAAGAGGATACCGGTACCGGCCGATTCAAAATGGATAAACTTACGGGAGGCCTGTTTTACGAGCGTGACGACTGTTCCAATGATATTCCATTCAATTGTCTTGTAGGCCCGGCCACTGAAATTCCACGGGTAATTACGGCTTCTACGACTACCGTTACTGATAATTGGCCTTCACAGGGTGAATATTACGAGTCCGGTGAAGATCTTCCATCCGCCAATATATATGAAACCGCTTTGAGGGGGAAATGGCGCCGGCAGGATACCTACACCTACTATACAGCAGAAATCCAGCGAGATAGAAACTTTAATACGGGCGCCTATGGACTCAATGTATTCAATCGGCAAAACATAAGTGCAAAGTTACCGGCCTGGATCAGAAGCAGCCGGGTTACCAGATACTCTCCCAATGGAGATGCTCTGGAAGAAGTTAATGCTTTAGATATCTCCAGCGCTGCCAAGTTTGGTTATTACGGAGCAGTGCCCTATTTAACAGCACAAAATGCGAGTTACAACACCGTGCTGTTCGAGAGTTTTGAGACGGATTATAGTGGAAGGCTTGAAAGCGGCTTAGAAAGTAGTTCAAACAGCACAGATGCCTTTCCGGGTTTATTGACTAGTGGCCATTCAGGTTCTGCTTCCGTAGTACTGCCGGGAGCGACTGACGGACTTCATTTGAAAACACCTTTACTTATTATGAATAGTACAAGTAACGAAATCATTGTACAGGCTTGGGTTAAAGGGATCGATTCAAATTTAAACGTAGATTTATATTCAGAAACAGGTACACTGATATCGAGTAACAACTGGCCTATACTCTCAAGGAGTGGTGAATGGGCCTTGGCCAGCGTAGCTATCTCGGTAGGTATTTCTAAATATTCATTACGATTGTATTATAGTGGCTCTCCTATGCCAGGTGCGGCCATGGATGATATAAGGGTTCAACCGTTAGATACAGAGATGAATTGCTATGTCTATGATCCTAAGACACTAAGATTACTCACTGTTTTTGATGATCAACACTTTGGATTGTACTATCAGTACAATGAAGAAGGGAAACTAATTAGAAAGAAGATAGAAACAGAGCACGGTATAAAAACGATCCAGGAAACCTTTTATAACAGTTTTAACGAATGAAGATTTCACTGTTTTTCATAGTAATTACGACATCTATTTCTGCCGAGGCATTTCAAACGGAAGACTGCTTGTCTGTGGTGAAAAATGCCATTTCAAATGTAGTTAGCCTGGATCAATCAGATCTGGATGTTCATTATATTACACATACCTGGCCGGCTAATTCCGATTCTACATACCTTTCAGAGGTTAAATTTCAAAGGTCAGATGATGTTTCGGTAATAGAAACTTCGGGGCTTACCATTCTCAAAAACACGGAGATTCAGGTCCAACTTCATCATGATAAAAAGTTGGTCAGAGTCACTAAAGCGTCTGGTACAAGCAATCAGGCTTATTATAATAGCTTCGCTTCCATGGTTGATTCCTTGTTCAATAAAGCGGAACTGGTAGAATGTTACGAAGTATGCGAAAATGGATACGATGTTAGAAACACAGTACTAAGAACTTTCGACGTTAGGGGTTTTAGTAGTGCGAATACGGTCACTTATTCTACTGTTGGTGATCGATTGGTCAAAATGTCTGTGAAGTACAAAGATCGGCCACAGGTTAAGAGGCTTGACCTTGAATTTTTGAAATGGGATGCAGGTAATGCACGAATAGCCCCTAATCTTTTAGCAGCGCTCGACAACCCGCTGAGACTAAAAGAAGAAAATCCAGAATATATCTTTATTGATCTGAGAAGTGAATAGTTTAGTTAAATTCATCGTTTTTATATTTGTAAGCTGTTGTGTTGTGCTGGAGACTTCGGCCCAGATATTTAGCCAGCAAATTATTGCAAACCCTTCAGATAATCCGGTAGCTCCGGGAGCAATCGTGCAATATGAGTTCGATGGTTTAATCCTTGATGGGCCACAATATCGTTGGACTATAAGTCCCTCTGGTTTGACGCAAGGTATTCCTTTACAGCTGAGTACCAAAATAATCGAAGTAACCTGGTCAAATAATCCTCAAGCCCCAAGCGCACAAGTAAGCTTTCAGTATAGAACTGGTCTTGGAGAGTGGCAAGATTATACAGACCCCTATCTTTTAACCTTTGAAAGCCTTTGCGATCCGAACGCCGTAATTAATGGTCCTTTTAATAATGTAGTATGTATAGGGGAACCTGCTCTTTTTAATATAGACGGTGCAACGGTGGGTCAATATACCTGGGGTTACAGCCCTGGAGCTATGGTGCTGCCTTCAGTTCCTCCAAGCCTGGCCCTTTCATACAGTTTGCCGGGTACATATGTCATAACGGCTACAAATAACAATACCTGCCTTACCGAACCTGAACCATTTGTTTTAACCGTGGAAGATCCTCCTGTGATCAATGGATTTACCTCTTCTGTTGATGAAGGTTGTGTGGGCGATGATCAACTTTTTATTTTGGATGTATCCGGTGATTACACTTCCATCACCTGGGAAGTGCAAGGGAGCAACCAAGACTATTTAACAATTACGCCACAGGCAGACCCAAGAGAAGCGATTGTTGATTTTGATCAATCCACGAGTAATCTACCAGGTGGGAAGGCTAACTTCCGGGCGCTGGTTGATGGTTGTCAGAGCGAGGAACTGCCTTGGGATGTAACTATCAATTTGACTCCTTCAACTCCGGTTTGTACTACCTGCCCGGCAGAAGTATGCCATAACCTACCAACTTTTTTTAGTGTTAGCGCTCTAAACACCAATGAATACACGTGGGACATTTCACCGGCTGGCTCAGTTAATATTAGCTATGTGCCGGGCACTATGCAAAGCCAGGCGATGTTGACAGGTTTGACGTTAGGCACAAAAAATGTGACCATAACACCCAACAGCGGGCAGTGTTCCGGTACGCCCCTTAATTTTTCGTTTGAAGTTGAAGAAGATAAAAAGCTAGAGAGTTATACCTACAGTCATACTGAGTTAAATGACAGAGGCACAGAACGATTATTTATAAACAGCTGTCGGGAGCGTAGCAGCCATTGTACTGAAAACCTCACTGAGTTAGACCTATATGCGGTAATTGATGTAGGCGCTTCCTACAATTGGGGGGACCAAACAACTTTTTCTGTAGATGCTGAATTCGATATCTTCTTGTTTGATAAAAGTAGTGAAACTAATCCCAGTACCACGTTCAATTTCGAGTTTCATATTGATAAGGATCAGCCTCGACAGGTTTTTCATAAAAAAGTTACCGGTAGCCTGAATGATTTGAGGTCAATCTGGATATTCCCATTACAGTACAACTTTACAGATCTTGTAAATACCAATGATGTTAGCGTTAAGTTTTACTATGTAGAGCAGCGCGAGATCGATGCTGCTGCCGCTGAAATTAATCTGATCAGCCCTACCCCTACATCAGGTTTACCATCCAATTGGGAGCAAACCTTTACTTGGGAAATAGCGAACTCCGAAGAGTGTTACCAGGTACCGCAGTATGAATTCCAACTGATCCGCGTGTTTGACGGACAAATGGTAGAAACCAATTCGTCCTGGTCTAAAGCATTATCCGTATTCACTGAATCAAGCGACCCTTCCATAACACTCACCATTCCGGAAGGCTCAGGGGAATATAAGTGGCAGGTGCGACCGATTGGCAGCCTGGCGGGAGGCGTGTCCAATCCACTTAATCTAACGGATAAATGGGCCTCTACACCTGATGCAATCACCATTGAAAACCCGGATGGTAATAACAACTGGATCTACAGCAGAACATTCACTGAGAGAAATAAAACCAATGAACAACTGACGTTTGCCAATGGACTACAACAGGTACAGCAACAACAGACCAAAGTCGGGGATCACGTTGTAGTCACTCAAACGTATCAGGACTATGCCGGCCGGGATGCAGTTTCCACTTTACCATTCCCACAAATAGGGGCCAATAATAGACTAGGTAGGAAAGTATTCTCATTCCTTAACCTTAGCCTTACGGAGTTCAGTACGTACGATTTTGATTATAATCCCTTAGACCCAGATGGGATGTTAGGCAACGGTTATTATCAAGGGATTG
>JBCCSU010000310.1:0-5420 GCA_039199635.1 Bacteroidota bacterium
AGAGCGGAAATCATTCTCTGTCAATTGCGGGTGATAAAGAAGTTCAATTGGACAAAAGTTTTTTTATAATCTTTGATCGACATTTAGTCATAGAATACTATGCCCCTTGTGAAGGGAGAGAATATTGTTTTGACGTAAGGAATCGATTTAAAAAATTTAGGTTAGAATAGAGAAAATTGAGTCGGGTGGAACCAACCTCCTTTAGGCCTTTGGCCGGGTTTGCTTACGAGGCATACGCCCTTTTGGTCTTAGCATCCCTGACAAAAGCATCAATCACCGCAATGATACTGTTTTGATTCTCATCAGAGAGCTTTTATAGCTCTTTGATGCTTTGGATCATTTTATTGTTAATGGCCTCCTGCCGTTCTTCTTCCGACACCAAATAATCGAGGCTTACGTCCAGCACATCAGCAATCCGCTTGGCATTCTCTACCGAACAATGTCCCCGCGTTCGTACTTAGAAATTGCGTCCCTGGAAACGCCAATGAAGTTAGTGTAAGTCTCCCTATAATTAGGACATTAATTAAGACAGAAACAACCAACTTTAATTATTGTCATTATGAGATCAACCAACAAGTACAGCGAGAGTCAAATTCTTCATATCTTGATAGCCATCTTGTAAAATATGGTGTTACCCTAAACGCTACAAGTGTGGAATAAGCATGTATTTTACGAGAGCCTCGAGCTTTTTGTCAAAATTGTGGCTAAAGCGATATATGCAAACGTTTCCGAAGTAAAAATAGCCAGATAGAAGCTATTTTACTGCTATTCAACCGCAATTTCAGCGGTTTAAAAAACACTGATTTTAATCAAAATCGTTGTTAATCCCATTCTGATTCTTGTTTTCATTTATCATCAACTCTTATTATTGATGTCAGATTTCGCAAACGTTGCCAACAACGCTAAAGAGTATTAAATGCATCAAAACATTAAACTTAGCTATACATTGAAGATGTATAACTATAGGGCCTTTATTCTGCTAATCGTTGGTATCTTTCTAATCTCTTGCTCAGATGATGAAACTGTCATGCAAGAGGAAGAGCCGCCAGAGGTGGAAATTAATTGGAGGGAGACCCATACGATTTCCGAAGTAATCAACAATTTCTCCGGAGTTATAACCGATACCGTTATTGTTTCTGCACTTGTTTCCAGCACCGATGTCGAGGGAAATATTCAAAACCAATTATTCATACAAGATAGCGAGGCTGCCCTTGTTGTTAATGTTGAATCTAATAATGTTTCGGCGATTTTAGATAGAGGCATCGAAGTGTTCTTTTTGTTAACGGGGTTAAATTTTGACAGCAACAATCAAAATATTTTTAATGCCGATCTTACCCCTCTAACAGAAGAGACATTAGAAGCGCATACGAATGTAACTGATGAGGACCGATCAGTCACTTTCGAGGTAGTCACCGACCTTACTAAAACAAATGAGATTGCTAACCATAAACTAATAAAAGCCTTCGGCTTGCAATTTGAAGAGTTGCAAACCGGAGAACCTCTGTTTAATTCGGACCAGGATGTAATGGAGCGTGCTTTAACGGATGACGAAGGAAATGAAATATTCTTAAGGATTAGCAAAGAAGCGTCATTTACCAGCGATGAAGTCCCATTCGAAAGCGGTTCAATAGAAGGTATTTTAGTCCAAGAGTCAGATAGGGATGTAATTATCCCTTTCACCAGTGAAGACCTAAATTTTTCTAGTCAGCGTCATTCTTTATTCGTAAAGGAAGAATTTACAAATGATGGTTTTACACTACCCTACCAAATAATGTTCCCAAGAGGGTATGACAAAAATGACTCTGAAAAATATCCCTTGGTTTTCTTTTTGCACGGTGCCGGGGAGCGAGGCACAAATAATACCAGTCAAATGGCTAATGGCCCCCAAGTCTTTAATAACCAAATGGCCCGAGAAGATTATCCAGCGATTGTGGTTTTCCCACAGTGCCCACCGGAATTCATGTGGTCTAGAAGAACGAGGGAAACCATAGATGGAGAACTGATCTTTACCTTCCCGGTAGAAGAAGAAGCTGATCTACCGATGCTCAATGTTATAGAACTTACCAACCAACTCATAGCCAATGAGGCCGTAGATGAAAATAGGGTGTACGTCATGGGTCTCTCCATGGGTGGTATTGGTACGCTTGAATATTTATACTACGCTCCAAACATACCGGCTGCGGCTATTTCTATAGCGGGGGGACATGATCCTGAACAAGTAAGTGTTTATGGGAACGATGTATCCATCCGCCTTTATCATGGCAGCAATGATGGCGTTGTTCCTCCGAGGTACAGTCGAGAGCTGATAGAAGCCTTGGATCAATTGCCGATGGAAGATGCGGAATACTTCGAGGCAGAAGGTAGAGGCCATGAGTGGAATTATATATTAAATAGCCCAGAAGACATTTTACCATGGTTATGGTCTAAATCCAAAGAGTGATTCTGATTTTAAGTGATTAACTGTTAAACCCATAAAATATGAAAAAAAACTTACTGATCATTCTATTGATAATAATGAGTCCCGGTTTTAGCGCAATGGCGCAGAGCGTAACTGTTACGGGCCAGGTGTTATCAGAAGAAAATGAAGGCTTACCCGGTGTTAATATTATCGTTGAAGGTACATCTACAGGTACCGTTACGGACATAGACGGTAATTACAGCATTGCTGTTCCTCAATCCGGTTCAAACCTTGTCTTTTCATTCGTAGGTTATAGAACTCAAACTGTTCCTATTGGAGGCAGATCCCAAATAGACCTTACTATGGAATTAGATATTGAGACATTATCTGAGATAGTGGTGGTTGGTTATGGTACGGTTAGGAAGAGCGATTTAACGGGATCGGTAAGTTCTATAAAAGGGGAAGAATTGGTTACGGTACCTGCGGTCAACCCAATAGAAGCTTTACAGGGAAAAGTAGCTGGAATGCAAATTACTAATTCATCCGGTGCCCCCGGATCATCACCTGTAGTACGGATAAGAGGGGTAAGTACACCCGGTAACTCAGGTCCTATCTACGTAGTGGATGGCGTAATCTTGAATAACATTGATTTTTTGAATGCGGCTGATATCCAATCCATGGAAATTTTAAAAGATGCTTCTGCCACATCTATTTATGGGAATAGAGGTGCCAATGGTGTCATAATAGTAACTACAAGGTTGGGCAGCATAGATAGACCCACTGAAATCAACATCTCTTCTGAATTCAGTATCCAAACACAGCAAAATAGAATTGACCTTCTAAATGGCAGGCAATTTGCCGAGGTTCAAAATGCTATTAATCCGGGTACTTTTAATAACCTTGACGCTCTCCCTGATATTGATTGGCAAGATCTTATTTTCGAGACAGGAGCTATTCAAAATCATCAAGTCTCCATCTCTGGTGCTTCAACTAAAAATCAATACCACGTTTCCTTGAGTTATTTCAACCAACAGGGAACCATACCTGAGTCAGAATTTGAAAGGGTGACCTTACGGATCAACGAAAGGCTAACTCCCAAAGAGAATTTTTCGCTGGGGGCAAATGTGTCCGTTTCACCCTTCATCAGAGAAAATACCATAAATAATGCTCCTTTTAATGCCTATCGGGCTTCTCCAATCATTGAGCCCTTTGATGACAACGGTAATTTCAATGAAGTAGATGGGGTAGGAAACATATTAGCGGATTTTTTATTTAATACGGATAATACTACCCGTGGACTGACTACTGTAGGGCAAGTTTTCGCAGAAATAAAATTTCTGGAAGGTTTTAGCCTAAAGTCCAGCTTGGGAACGGAACTGTTCTGGGAGGAGAATGAAGCCTTTGTACCTGAGTTTTTTGTTTCTGCAGCCCAACAAAACCCGGTAAATAACTTTTCTAAAAATACCTTTAGACGAACCTCATGGATCTGGGAAAATACCTTGAATTACGATAAGGAGATTGGCAAACACAGGATCAACGCGGTAGTGGGGTATACGCTTCAAGAAACCAGGAATGAGCGGTTAAATGTGATCGGAAGAGATCTCTTCAGAACCGGTGAGGATTTTAGATATATTGATCAGAATAATATTGATCCTGTGTCTATTAGAAACGATGTTAGAGATGCAGGGGACTATTTCAACATGATTTCCTATTTAGGCAGGGTAAATTATACCTATGATGATCGTTACATAGCCACATTTACTTTTAGGAGAGACGGATCTTCCAAATTTTTAGGAGATAAAAGATATAATCTTTTTCCTGCTTTCGGATTGGGATGGAATATCATCAATGAATCTTTCATACAATTTCCAAGGATAATAACGGATCTGAAACTTCGCGCTAGTTGGGGGCAGGGAGGTAATGATAAAATTGATTACCTGAGAGCATACAATTTAGTGGGTAATAATTTCAACGCCGTACTGGGAGAAACGGAGCAGCAATTCTTTGGTCAGTCAGATAGCGCTTTTGGTAACCCTGATTTGGAATGGGAAACGGTTGAGCAGATCGATATTGGCTTAGAGATAGGTCTTTTAGATGGCAGACTTACGGCAGAGTTAGATTACTACATAAGAGATACAGATGGTATTTTAATAGGGCTGTCACTGCCCGACTATTTGGGGAATGGAGCTCAATCCGTCTTTTTTAACGCCGGTGCGGTTACCAATCAAGGTCTTGAGTTTAACCTACAATGGAGGGATCAGATCGGTGACCTAGGTTATAACATTGGAGTAGTAGGTGCTACTTTGGACAATGAAATGACTCGAGTGAGTGGAGTGGAAGGTGCAGATTTCCTTTTTGGTCCGAGATTTAACAATCAAAATTTTACTAGAACAGAGGCTGGACAGCCCATTGGTGCATTCTGGGGCTATGTTGTTGACGGTGTATTTCAGGATGAGGATGAAATTGCAAGTCGCCCCTCTCTAGGTGGTGCCCGCCCCGGAGATCTGATCTTCAGAGATGTTAACGAAGATGGGGAGATTAACGGAGATGATAGAACCTTTATTGGCTCTTCAATTCCAGACCTAACGTACGGCATTGATCTTGGAGTATCCTATAAAAATTTCAGTTTGAACATGTTGTTTCAAGGACAGGCTGGAAACGAGATCTACAACGCGAAAGAAACAGTAAGGCCAGCGCCTTATAATTATGAAGCTCATGTTTTTAATTATTGGCGAGGCCCCGGAACTAGCAATAGTGAACCACGGCCGACTATTGGGGGTAATAATTTTCTGCCATCCACTCGTTTCATTGAAAACGGAGGTTTTTTTAGATTAAGAACCATCACACTGGCTTATAACTTACCTGAAGTACTTTTAGAAAAGGCAGGCCGCTCCCGCCGTGCGGCAATCGTCTGGCACATCGAAAAGCAACCCAAATCACTGCGCCAACAGGCATGCCATTGCGGCAGCAGCGGAGCTGCCAGGGAGCCACGACCTGTTAGCCGGATCACATGCGTTTCTAC
>JBCCSU010000311.1:0-5365 GCA_039199635.1 Bacteroidota bacterium
CTTCTTCAAACTGTTTATCGCCTACGCTCATGAGAGGTCCATAGCCGCTCATCAGGCGCACCGCCTGCTCTACTACTCCTTCAAAATCGTTCTCTATCAACGGAGCAAAAGGTGGCGCTATGTGTCCTAAATGCAGGCTGGATTCACCATCCTGATTTAGCCATTCCCGTGATATACGATAGATTCGATCGGCTTTCTCATGGTATTTATCATAGCTCAGTTCGTGTTGCACATAAAGCGATATCAGGATTGTAGCTGCCATTCCGACAGCCAATCCGAAGATATTAATGAAGGAATACAACCTTTGGCTTAGCATATTCCTTACTCCAATTTTCAAATAGTTGTGTACCATATCTATGTTGTTTGAGTTTACGTGACCTTTTATTTTTTTTATTACCGAGGGCCTAACCATAAGGAAGACCTCCTTGCGGTACTTTCGAATGGCCTTGTATTCCCCGTGTGCTTTTATGTTCTCATAAAACGACTGTTCTAAATCTCCTTGTAGCTCTTCATAATATTCCTCATCACAGAACCACTCAAACAGGCGTGTATATATTTTTGGCGGTTGCGCACCTTTTCTCATATAGTATAATTCATATTCATTGCCCAGTCAGGCACCTGACTCCATAGCTGTTCACGGAGCGCCCTGGCCTCTTTAAGCGCCTGCCTGCCAATACTGGTTACTGAATAAATCCGTTTTCTACGGCCCCCACGCTCTGGCAATGCCTCTCCCATTTCCGAGGTCAAAAATCCTTTATCTATTAGACGCATGAGAGCAGTGTGTAAGGCGCCCCTACTCACCTCACGCTTCATTTGGTCCTGAATCTCCTCCTGGATCCGCACACCATAAGCATCCTCTCCTAAAATTAAAATAGCCAGAAGCACGATCTCCTGAAATTCTCCTAAGTATGTCCCTTTCATAAGCTGTTCTGAATATTAAAGACTATATGTTTCTTAAATGGTTACATGAATTTAGAAATTTCTTTCTTATTTGAAGACTTTTTTAGCCGTATTCGGCCTACTGGGATAAGTATCTTTAGGAAATGAAGTTCATTGGAGATATAACCGTTCTAATCAATTTTGCAGCTGTTGTCCAGGCAGGGCTTATAATCGCCATTCTTTTTCGAAAAACTATTAGCAAAAAAGATATAATAGCCTCATTTCTATTTTGCTATTGGCCTTTTCAGTGCTCATTTTGAATTCGGTGATCATTCTTACCGGTCATTCTGATACTTTCTACTTTTTCGAAGATATTTCGAATCCGTGTATATTGTTAATAGCTCAATCGTTCTGGTCTTCTGGTTGCACCAAAGATAACGGCCAAAACCCGGATGAAACATTTACCTTTTTAGGGCCTGAATTTACCATTGACATCAACATTTTTAGCAATGGATCATGCAGCCAAATGGTGGGCACGAGTTAGTCACTATTACATATGAAGTTGGGGCTTCTTTCAAGCCAATTTGAATGGTAAGAGTGTATTAACTCGTAGCATAACAGGTAAAGAGACCCGTAGTAGTGATAGAAACCCAGGTATTCAAACAGATTTTTCACATTGATAATAACGGAGATAAACCAGCACTTTATCATGGAAGGTTTCAGAGTGATGGAGTGGGTGAAACGCCTGACGGCTTTCCATTGTACTTCATTCCAATAACAATAACTAAACAGTAAGGTCCTTGGGTGGCAGGTGGCTTCAGTCACCTGCTAATTTATTAGTTTGAAGATCACATCCTACACTACTACCCTTTCGGCTAAGCACGACATAATTATTACGCTTTAAGATTTTGTACAGGTCTTCTCTAGCATCAGATTGCACTCCGCGGAACCCTAAAAGATGGCGCTAATCTTATGAGGCTTAATGCAGATCTATCTGACGATGATGTATTTAACGATACGACATGGTTATGGGGAATGGATTAGTGACCGCCATCACAGATCCAGATAATAAATTGCTAATTAGTGTTTTTTTGAAGTCATCGGAATACAAAAGAACAACGTACTTCTACACCTATCACAGATATGAATTCAGAAATTGATAAAATCCGTACAAACGATTTAACAAATTGAGCCTATTTTTAAACGATCAATTTATACAACGCTACTGTTTTTAAAAAGAACTTTATAGATTACCGGCACAAATATTAGCAATATTATTGTGGCAAACAGCAAACCAAAAATAACGCTGATAGCCATAGGCGACCAAAGCTCGCCTCCGCCGGTCCACAGTGGGATCATACCACAAGATGTAGTAAGCGTTGTCAATAGGATTGGGCTAAATCTATCATTTGCGGCCTTTTTAATGCTTTCCTCTAGTCCTTTCCCTGATGCTTGCTCTGCATTCATTTTATCTACCATTACGATCGCATCATTAATTATAATACCGGCTAAGGAAATGATCCCCAAGAACGCTGTGAAACTAAAAAATGCGCCAGTTGCCAAAAGCCCTGATGAAACTCCAATGATAGCCAACGGAATTGTTGAAAGGATGATTACTGCATTACGGAGCGAATTAAACTGTAATACTAGCAGTAATATGATAATAAAAAATGAGAGTGGTAATTTTTGAGCTATTGCTCCCATAGCATCATTCCCGCTCTCAGCGTCGCCTCCTAGCTCATAGGTGTATCCCGATTTCCAGGTTTTACTTTGTTCTTTGAGCCAAGGCTTAAGTTCTTTGATAATCTCAGATGAAACTACATTTCCATGAATTTGTGATTCTATATTTATAGAGCGTTTCAAGTCCCGTCTCAAGATTTTTGCAAAAACCCATTGTAAAGAAATATTAGCTACCTGAGTCAATGGTACGTTTTGGCCATTTGTTTGTGAGTATATTTCAGTTGTTTCCAGCTCTTCGTAATCGATATTTTGATTATCAATTGCTTTCAAAACAATAGGTATGTTATCTTCATTTTCTCTGTATTCACCAACGTCGTAGCCGGAAAGCGCAGTATTAAGTGAAATGGCAACGTCTTGATTGGACAATCCTACCCTTGCCAATTTATTGTCATCAATAGCAATGAATACCTTTTTGATCTTTGGCCCCCAGTTGTCATTAATATTCTTTGCTCCCTTTATCTGCGTTAGCTTCTTTTTTATCTGCTCGGAGATTGCAAATAACTCTTTTGGATCATCGCCAAAAACACGAACCTCTATGGGTACTTCTGATGCTCCAGCACCTGTGAGTCTTTTAACTTTTACATCCGCATTTAACAGCTTGGCCTCGGCAAAACCATTTAGCTTATCGATGACAATTTCGTTTGCCTGACCTGAGTTTGTATTTAAGAGCATGTAGGCATAGGACGAATTGGGTTGGTCTTGTGAGTATCCTAAATCGTAGGATTCCGGACCTCTGCCCACATAGGAAGACCAGCTTTCTATACCTGGTCTGTCGTTATCTTGAACTAGTAAACTGTCTTTGATATAATCTTCTATTTTAGCAATCTGAGCATCTGTTTCCTCAATTTTTGTTCCTAGAGGTAACTCCAATTCCAGTGTAATGAGCTGACGGTCATTGGGTGGCATAAAAATGCTTGGGACCTTAGTAAATCCATAAGTGGCCAATACAAAAAGTACACTTATCGTTATGAGCACAAGAACTGGTCTATCCAATGTTCTATCAAGGAATGTGTTGTAATATCCTCTTAGGTTATCAAAAATGGTCTTGTGGTTTGACTGCTGCTTTTTCGCTTTGAGCAAAGCAGTCCCTAAAAGTGGGATAATTGTGAATGCAAGTAACCAAGAGGATAGCAAAGCCATAGTAATGACTAAAAATATATTACCCATGATCTCCCCCATAACAGACTGTGCAAGATAGAAGGACATAAAGGCTGCACAAGTGGTCAGTGACGAAATCAGTAGGGGCGCCATGAATTCTTTACACGAGTTTACTGAAGCTTCAAATTTTGTTTGGCCTTCTGCGAGCTTTTCAATTAGTGATTCTGTCATCACAATACCATTGTCCACTAAAAGTCCCAATGCCATAATTAAGGATGCCAGGGTAACTTGATTTAGGCCTACGTTGAACAAACTCATTATCCAGAGCGCCATAATAATAGTTGTAGGAATGATACTGGCAATTACAACACCTGCTCTCCAACCCAAAACCAAAAGCACCACCATCAGGACGATAACCATACTTTGTAGAAGATTTTCTACAAAGTCGGATACCTTTTGTTGCACATCTGCATCTTGTGATGCTATTCTTAATGCTTTCAAGCCAAAGGGCAGCTCTTTATTGAACTCATCTAAAAGAGCGTCAATATCCTTACCTAGATTTATGATGTTTGCATTTTCCTTTAGCGAAACATACAATGCTAGCGCTTCTTGTCCATTAATACGCACAATAGTCTTTCTGGGGGATTGATAATCCCTTTTGACAGTAGTAATATCAGACAATTGAACTAGTTCGTCGCTATTTATCGGTATCAGAAGGTTTTTTAATGCAAGCACCGACTCAAAACCTCCCGAGGTTTCTACAGTGATTTGTTCCTTGGCCAGTGCAATTTCACCTGAGGGTATAATGATATTACTTTTGGAAATGATGTTTTCGATCTGATTTGCCGAAATACCAATTTTAGCCAGTTCCACGTCCTCATATTCAATATATACTCTTTCTTCCGTTTCGCCACCAATAACTACTTTCGCAGCATCATCTAGCGCAATAAGTCTATTTCTTAACTTATCAGCTTCTTCCTTAATCTCTGAATATTCGAAACCATCGGATTTAATACCAACAAAAATACCGTAAACCACACCCACATCTTCATCATCCAAAGTAGGCCCCGTAATTCCGCTAGGCAGATCTTCTTCAATAGATTCAATTTTACGTCTTGACCGGTCCCATATTGATTGGATTTTATCTTTATTTACATCATCACGTAGTTGAACCCGTATCACAGAAATGCCTGTTCTATTTGTACTCGTAATCGTTTCCACCTCAGGAATCTCTTGAATTACTTTTTCCACTTTGTCGGTGACTAAAGCTTCTACACGTTTTGGCGTTGCCCCTGGGAATTGCGTAACGATGGTAGCCGAACGTATCGTAAAGGGTGGCATACTATCTCTGGATAGGTCTTTGTATTCAACCAGCCCTAATATAAGAATAACAAAAAGTGAGAGTACAGTGACTCTATTGTTTTTAAAAGCTAGACCTGTAAGATTCATTTGATTCAATTTTTGAATAGTTGTACCTGCGTACCGTCAAACAGATTGTTTAGTCCAGCTATAGCTATGTAATCCCCTTGGTTCACACCAGAAATGACACTGAAATACTCATCTGATATTTCGCCTAGGTTGATGACTACCTTTGCTACTTGATACGTATTATCCCCATCGGGAAATTTTGTATTCAAACTTACACCCA
>JBCCSU010000312.1:0-5330 GCA_039199635.1 Bacteroidota bacterium
CCTCAAACCCAAATCTTGCAACAAAATTCTACCATGCACAAGGTGTGTTCCGGTCAAATTCTAAGCTGTTAAATTTGATGTTGCTACAAAATCATTTTTACGATATCCGCTTTTAACCTCAAAGTAGTAAGCCATCGAAATTGAATTTGCACCAATCAAATAAGCTGAATACTGGCCAAGGTGATATGCGGATATAAGTCGATCCCTGCTAGAAATAATACCGTGAATTAAAAGATGAAATAAAAGAAGGCGAGCCGTGCTCGCCTTAGGGTTGGCTAGCATCCTACTTTTCATACAAAGCGGATTACTGCTCTACCTTCATTTAATACTTAAAGACTGGTAGTCAAATAAGTATGATTGAAGTTACTATTGGTTAACGAACTAAAAAATGACATTTGTCAGGCGCTGCGAATATTACAAGTCAAGACCTCGGAAAACTATTTTAACTTTTAGTGAATATATCCTGAATTTTTAGGACTAAAAAAATCAAGCTATTAGTATCTTTGATGGAATTATTGAGCAGCATGTTAGTTATTCTTACCGTACACCTCTTTTATTGTCCTGAAAATAGAATGAGGATTGCCTTTACCACCGAAGAAGACGGCAGTAACCTACCGGTAGACGAATGCCCTTCCTGGATGCACTGGAAAAGTATAACGATTTCCGGAGATGTTTCAGAGAGTTCACAGCATGAAATTATCAAGGATATAGATATCCTGAAAGGAATTATGGCGCAGGGATACTACATCGGTTACGAAAGTAAGATGGATTTAGAGTTTGGCTTGTATTAAGCTTAAAAAATCAGATTAGTTTTCGTAAGGGCGTGGGATGGATCAAATGTTGACCCAGTTATTTGCGAGCCCCACCGGATGCTATCTGGTGGAGTCTCTAATGATCAATTCCGAAGAGATTTTTTCTTCTTTAAAATCCAAAGACACTCCCTCAATTGCCTTGAAAAGGCGTTTGGCAGCATTAATACCAATTGAATGTGCATTATGACTAACGGTGGTCAGCTTTGGTTCTACAATGCGTGCAATGGGGTAATCACCAAAACCAACTACAGCTACTTGATCTGGCACAGCTATCTGCATTGATTTTAGCACCTGAATAGCTTCAACTGCCATAATATCATTAGCCGCGAACACCGCATCTATATTACTATTATTGGCAAATAGCTCAGTCATAGCCTCTTTAATATCCGCATCATTAAAGTCGCAGACATGTACGAGTTTATTCTTGAAACTTAATTTGTGTTTTTTTAATGCGGCCTTATAACCTTTCAACCGATTTTTGCTGTTTCTCAGGTTTTCGGGACCGGATAAATAGGCTATTCTCTTAGAACCACCCTTCAGTAAATAATCTACAGCCATAAAAGCACCGGACTCGTCTTCAGCTTCAACCTGATCAACATTTACCTTATCAGAGGTTCGGTCAAACAGTACTAAGGGAATGTGCTGCCGATTAAGGTCGTTAAGATGATCGAACGTATCGGTCGTTTTGGATAAGGACATTAAGATACCGTCTGTTCTTCCGGCAGATAAAGACTTAATGTAGCCTGCTTCCTGCTCAACTGACTCATTGGTTTCGCAAACAAACACTTGATATTGTGCCTGTGCCGCTACTTTTTGAATACCACTGAGAATAGAAGAAAAGAAATAATTAGAAATTTGAGGTACGATCACGCCAATACAATTTGTTTTATGCTTTCTCAGACCTGCAGCTACTTGATTGATCTGAAAATTCATTTTTTTAGCAACTACTCGGATCGCCTTTTTGGTATTTTCATTAATCTGTGGATGGTCACTCAATGCACGGGAAACGGTAGAGGGTGAACAGCCTACAACACGGGCTATGTCTTTAATGGTGGTTGCCATAGAATAATCCTAACGCACTAATTATCTCTAACTTTTTGTTCTCTGTAACGCCCATACAATATTTGCTAAGGTATGTATATCAAGCGCAGGTCTTGACGAATAGCGCTACAGATTTATCATTTGGAAAACTACGTAAGCTTGTGATTTATTAAAAACAATGTTAGCACTAACTTACTTCGTTGCTTGTAATTACCAATCCAGATGTTATGTTATCTACAAGGTAATTTCTAAATAAACGATTCTTAATTGATCTTACGAATAGATAAGGTAAGTAAGCCACATTTCAACACATTTTAAGATGAACAGGTAATTACCTCACTATGAAATGCTGCGGCTTAACGTAACGTTGCCAATAGCCATTGCTGCAAGTACGGCAAGAACTCGGGATCGAACTCTTTTTTTAGAAAAGCATACTCTTGTGGCGCCCCGGTTTTTGCCTCCTGAAATAGATGATTTGCTTTTTCGAAGACCTTCGTAGTCACGTTTTCGTTGCCCGCCTGAGATAATATAGACTCCATAACCATCTGATTTTGAGAGACTAAAACTTGCGTGTCTAAAGCTGCAAAAAGCATAAGTACAGGACATTTAACCTCAGCAAGCGTAGGTGCCGGATCATAGCTCATATAATATTTTATCCATGGACTCTTAAACTGAGCTAAAGCCGATTTTGCCTGCTGTTTGGCATAAGCCTCAGGGTCAGTGATCGACTTTTTATAAGTGTCGGGCATCAGGTCTACCATGGCTACAGTTTCTTCTACAACAAACTGCTCTAGCTCATCATCCGTAACATCTGGTTGACTCATCATCTGTAAAATTTTTCCATTCAGTTCATTGGCCTTTTCAATATAATCTTCACTCATACCGCTGGCTTTCATAATTGCGGCTGCCTGCGCATTACTAAGCTCTACCCCTTTAACACCATAACCGGCCATCAGCACTATAAAGGCTACATCTGGATCTTGCACGGCCACCATAGGCGCAATAATACCACCTTCACTATGTCCAATAACACCAATATTCCCAGCTTGAATACGCCTATGCTTTTTTAAAAGCTGAACGGCATAATAGGCATCTGAGGCCAACTCTTCACTGGTGGATTGATTAACACTTTTTCCGTTAGACTTCCCCGTTCCTCGATCGTCATATCGGAGTACGGCAATTCCCACTTCGGCAAGTGAATCTGCCAGTATCTTAAAGGGTTTGAATCCAAGAATTTGACTATCCCGATCTTGTGGACCACTACCACTTACCAAAACTACAGCCGGAAAAGGCCCCTGCCCTGTGGGTAAGGTCAGTGTACCGGATAACAGTACAGAATCTGTTCCAAAACTCACTTCTTCGTTAGTTTGAGCCGTCAATGACCAAGGCAGTAATAGAGCGAGTGTGATAAGACTGATTTTCATAATAGTTTTTGAAATTTCATCAAATATTTCGATATTTATCGAAATATCAAAATGAATCTCACCTTTAAAGCTTTGAACGATCCCACACGCAGGGAAATTCTCAAACTTCTGAGAAAGAATGAGATGACAGCAGGAGACATAGCAGCACATTTTGATATTGGTAAACCCAGCATTTCACACCACCTGGATATACTGCGTCAAGGAGGATTAGTGACGAGTAGTAAAAAGGGTCAGTTTATGTTGTATTCCTTAAATACCACCGTGCTGGATGATATTATGACCTGGTTTATAAACTTGAAGAACGATGAATAACTACAAGACCTTTAACCTTAAAAACGAATTGATCATTCTTTTAATTTCAGCTCTTCCCATCATTTACTTAACGGTTATTTATGACAGTCTCCCACAGGAAGTAGCTACTCACTTTAATATAAACGGTGAAGCAGATGATTGGACTCAGAAAAGCGACCTATACCTGATGTTTGGTCTCATTTCGGGTGGTTTGTATTTACTATTACTCTTAATTCCTTTCATAGATCCTAAAGGTCAAATCCAAAAGATGGGAAATAAGTTCTTTATTATTAAGCTAATTATGGCTACCCTCATTTCTGCTCTTTTTATGGCTATGCTATATTCAGCTTCTACAGGAAGCGAAACTGCAGAACTACTTCCTCTCATTTTAAGTGTATTCTTCATCGGTTTGGGCAATTATTTACAAAGTGTTAAGCCAAACTATTTCATTGGTATTCGTACACCGTGGACGCTGGAAAACAAAGAAAACTGGAATGCTACCCATCGATTTACCGGACGCTTATGGATGATTGGGTTTGGATTACTTTTACTGTCCTACTTTGCTGTTGACCGTAGCCTGATCATGAAGCACTATTTCGGTGCGGTAATCATTTTAGCCATAGTGCCTATTGGTTATTCGTTTCTTTACTTTTTGAAGCACAAACAGGATTTGAAGTAAGGATAGCTTTTAGCCCTTATTTTATCGCGCATCTCCCTGAGAGAGTGAGAAGAGATACGAAAAGAGGGCTTTTATGAATTGGGAACAAAAATGGTGGAGATCAGAACTATAGATACCTGCCTAATCCACTGGTCGGCTGATCAACTTTACTAGAGTTCATTGACTAACCCGATATAATCTGTCTGCAGGTCTTCGTGCAGCGTAGATAACGCCTTATTGATTTTGACTTTTTGCCGTTCGTAAAGGTTTTGAAGTACGTTGCTACGGTGTATCGCTATTCCTGAATCCCGAATGGACTGACAGAAATAGAGTAATATTTCTACTTCCGTTTGTTTATTGCCCGAATAACGAATGTTTTTGTTCAGTTGTCTCAATATCTTTTGAATCCCCTTCTTAGCGTAATAAACATGACTTCGGTTAATTTCATCCATCATATCGTCAATGGCATATTTGACCACTTCAATATATCCAGCTTCATCCTGGGCATCGAATAACAGATAGGTTAAGAGCTCTTTGTTATCTTTTTTGAATCGTCCTAAACGCAGACAAATGGCGGCTAACTCTTCCGGATCGCGATTCTTAAGTTCTTTACGGATCTCAGCAAGTGAGGCAGGCTTCAAACTCAAGGACTTACCAGATTTAGTGAAATATTGAAATACAGCGCATTGCTCAGGTCGTTTTCCAGGGCATAGTCCTCGTCACCAAAGCCTCTGAAAAAATCACCGTCATCCACATTAAAACTCCAATTGTATCGCAGACCTACCTGAGCACTTAGCCAAATAAAATCTTTCAAAGAATGTTCAAAGGTAGCCCTAATACGTAACTCACTCCGCCTTAATTCCGGATTGGCTATTCCTCCAATACCCTCTATAGCTCCTATTCTGTAGGACTGGCCTTCAAGTTCATAACCTACAAAAGCCAGCGAACGTGAACTAAAATTACGCCTTAGGTTCGCCCTAGCCGGAAAAGCTGCTTCTATACCCCACTCCCGAGAAGGAAATGTATAATTATACAGTATAACCGGTACATAATTGGCCTCACCAATACGGTAAGTTCTGGTAAGTCCAAAACCATAGAGCAATC
>JBCCSU010000313.1:0-5329 GCA_039199635.1 Bacteroidota bacterium
ACCTTTTCAACCCCTTACATTCCTGGCACGAAAAGCTGAACATTATGGAGGTGGAGGATGCCTACTTTGATCCCCGGCTGAAACACTAACTGGCCGTATCTACCCTTGAATCTTGGATCAAGTACTTCATAGTAGTTTATAGAATAAAAACATTCTTTCAAGAGCCACCGCACTATCCACCACCTTCCATCCTTGCCAAGTTAACCCACCTCGTTTCAAACCCTCAAGGGAAGTAACACCATCCTCATTCTTCGTCCGCCCTTGACCGTTTGACTCGGTGGGTTGCGGTGCCCATGTGGGGGAAGGCTGGCAGCGGTGGTGGATGCCCCTTTTTTTCTTATGGGGGAAAGGCCAACTGCGGTATAGCCAAAAACTTGACGAACAATTGTCATTTACAATGGTGCGTTTTACTGGGTTTTGGGTGAGTAACTTCGTTTCCCTTTTTACTAACGTGTATCAAATCATATCAAAAGGGGACAAAATAGCCCTTTTCAAGCTAAAAAATAGGATGAAAATTTCCCCTGGAAAATAGCTATCTATCATGTATATTGGGGTACTTCTGCTAAGAAACCCTGTCGTTATTATATATACTAATGACTTGATTAACATATAAATATCAAGCTTCATCTATTTCTAGAAACGCTATTTCCTGTTTAGAAAAGTGAAAGATCACAACTGCTATTTGTGCCGAAGTGAGAAAGGAGTATTGCTACAGTTCCCATAAAATTAGTTCGTAAAAACATCAATCTAAATTAATCAGTCCTATTCTTCATCACATCTTCACCCTATGAAACCCCCGACTTTTCTATCCCATCTGACTACTACAGTGTGCTACAATTATCTTCTGTGTACCCACACTTTCTTACTCTATAGGGGCATTAAACCACATCATTATCACTTTGCCTACTACTGGATAGGTAGCCAATCCTCGAGCTGGTTCTACGGTACAAAAAAGAAAAAATTCTTGGTAGGACTGAACCAAATATACCATCAGGATGAAGCGCAATATTGGCTTCATCAAGCCCTAGAAAAGCTGCTAAAAATCATCTCGTTAAACCCACTAAAAGGGGTTACCCCCTATTATGTGAAATCGGAAGAGGGTATCGGTAAAATCGTAATAGGTCTTCCGAATCCATCGCCCCCCTCTTACGTTTTAATCGATTGCAAATCGCCTTTACTCCTTATTAATAAATTTATCGATTATAATGATCGAGTATATAGTACCCCTCTTACGATTTCATCGAAGGCAACTAATGAAATCAAAACTACTCATCAAGGTGAGATACAGGCTTGTTGGGTGGACAAGTATCAAGCGTTGAAAATGTCACTCTCACTACTGAAGAGCGTGAGAGTTTTATCGATCCTGTTATTTACTAAAATGGCGGTCACTAAGCTAGCACTAACCACTAACTTTTTCCTAAAGCGAACATCCTGCTTCACGATGAACCAAATCCTTTGCCCTGAGAAACAAAGGTCATTCCCACCCGCACGACATGGGCAACCTAATTGCCTTTTCCTCCAATGTCCAGGATTGGTACAGGTAGCATCTTTGCCAAAAAAGCCAGCGAGATGGGATCTTACAAGTACCTTTCTAATCCTCTGTTATTCAGCAACTTACACCCATATAGTTTTTAGCTCAGTTACTTCTACTTTGTAACTGATTGATTATCAAACCTAAAAAGGTTCTTTACCATGAGTACTTCAAAAAAAATCAATGTCTCCCATGCTTTTCATCAGTGTTTAGACCAAGAAACCCGAAGGCTTAAGATTTCCTACAAAGAATACCTGGAAGCAGCAGGGGAATTCTTCATTGTTCGCAAAATAGATCCCAGAAAGTATCAGGTTGGGCAGACCGAAGAACTAGCTTATCTGCTTCGATCTGGCCTAGATCAGCTCTTCTCACTACTAGTTTCACAAGAACAGCAAATCTTGAAAACCATCCATACTGAAGCCAGCAAAGCCCGCATCATGGGCGAGCTATCGGTGAATCATTTACTGCGACTACTCACCGAAGATGAGAAGAGCTTGCTGGCTCTTCAGCAGCAAGACCAGCAGTACCTCACTCAACGTTTACGCCAAGTAACTGAACAACTGAGTGCTACAAAACTTACCTCTCAATCTCATGCTACTACTACCAAAAAACTAATTCCTAACCCCCAATTTCCAAACCCAAAAAAGCATGCACACAAAAATCATTGATCCCAGACGAGACGGTCGCTTTGTGTTTGCCAACCGAGGCTCTTGTCAGAAAACAGTCAGCTACTTAGGCCATGATGCCAAAGCCCGCGATGCAACCGTACAGTTCTTTGACCTAGATCGCAAGGAAATACCGCCGGAAGAAGTAAAAACGGTGATTGATCAGAATGCGAAGGGCTTACGAAAAGAACAGGAAAAGTTTTATTCGCTGGTCATATCTCCCTCGCAGGCTGAATTAGCGCATTTGAAGAATGACTCAACCAAACTACAAGATTATACTCGAGCAGTCATGAAAAACTATGCAGAGAACTTCCGGTATAAAGATGAGCAGTCATTAGCACCCTCAGAGGTAATCTGGTATGCCACCATTCACCACGAGCGAACCGAAAAAGAAGGAGAGCAGAAGGGGAAAACCAAAAAAGGTCACCATACCCATGTGCATATTCTGGTGAGTGCCCAGGATAGAAATAGGCATCACCGCCTGAACCCCAAAGGCTGGAAAAGCCGCTTTACCTTCAAAGACTGGCAGGTGCAAAACGGCAAAACGTTTCAACAGCTATTTGACTACCAGCAGCAGACCACTTCTAAGAAGCTTACCGCGGGTATGCCCGAGGCCACCCAGCTTCGGCATCAGGAACGCATTCGCTACAAAGTAGCTTACCTCAATCAGTACTTCACAGGACACTGGAAACTAGATGAAAACAAGGTCTTATCTATCGCTGATGAGCAAAACTACGGCAAAGGCTTTTTCTTTCGTTTGCACCACCTCACCAAACGCTATCAGCAGGGAAAGCTGGTCAACAATCCTTATCAGATGCTAGAGACGGGCAAAGACGAACCTCTGGCCTTTCCTGAAAGAACTTTTTTGCATTTGGGAAAGCTTTCGTTAGGAATGAGTGAGGAAGTAGTGCATCCAGATACCGAGAAGGATAGGCAAAAACAGCAGCAACAACGCTCCTCTTCGCATCCGCAAATGGAAAGGTGATTCACAAATGACTCCGAAATGAGTCTGTACTAGACTTCTCTAGTAATCTGTCATCGATTCATGCTATTTGTTACAAGCAGTGTATTTTCTATCAGTTACTTTATTGACACTAGTAAGTGGAAATGAGTGGATTACTACCCGAGTTTTCTCGGGTAGTAGGCGGCTACGGTCATCTAAAACAAGGGGCGTGGATGTTAACGGATACAAAGTGTGCTGGTCGTTAACAGTTACGAGAATTAACTAAATGGCTACGAAGCTGTATTACCGTAAATCTCCTTGACTACCAACCGATATTTTTCATTCGTAGCTAACTACTATTTTCCACTGACCTACCCAGTCAAAATAGCTTTCGTTATTGTCGTTTTCATATGAATGGGCTGGTATTAGAAGCTGTCCTACCTGACACTTTGAAAATTCAGGAGATTTCTCTCCTATTTCGGTGGTTGTGCTTGATAGCAAGTACTTCTTCCAGTTGGCCCATATCTTGACTAAGCTTTTGCTCTACCACTTTCGCATAAACCTGGGTAGTCCGTAAGCTGGTATGCCCTAACATTTTGCTGACTGACTCAATGGGTACACCATTGGCTAGAGTGATGGTGGTAGCAAAGGTATGCCGGGCTAAGTGAAACGTGAGGTTTTTAGGTACTTCACACAAGAAGGCAATCTCTTTGAGGTAAGCATTCGTTTTCTGGTTGGTATAGACTGGTAGCACCTTTCCATTGGCTTGAGCTAAGGGATGATCCCGGTATTTTTCCACAATAACTTTGGCCTTAGGCAGTAAGGGCACTTTAAAGAATTCTTTGGACTTCCTACGCTGGCCGTGTATCCACAATTTTCCGTCTAAGCCGGTAACGATATGATCAGGAACCAGATCGTACACTTCGGCGTAGGATAATCCAGTATAACAACTGAAGATAAATATATCACGGGTTTGATCCAGTCGCTCAATACGAAACTCCTTTTCTTCAATGCGTTGAAGTTCGGCTTGGGTCAAAAAGCCCCGCTCTTTTTTCTCAAATTTGCGCTTGAACTTGATAAAAGGATCTTTATCTAACCATTCTTCTTTAATGGCTAAGTTCACCATTTTTTGCAGCCGTTCCGCGTGTTTCATCGCCCCATTCTGGGTACAGGGTTTTTGATGACCATCAGGTTTACGCTGTAAGACAAACTTTACAAAGTCTTTGATGAACTTGTAGTTCAACTCATCCAGGTAGATGTCTGAGGTCTTGTACTTCTTTTGCAAAAACTCGTAAACATAGCGCTGAGTGGTGAAGTAGTTCTTCTGAGTACCCCAGGCCAACTCATCTTTCATTTCTCCATTGTGGTATTCAACGAGTTCCTTTAATGTCTTCCCGCGGTCATCTTGTCCCAGATAGCGGTTCTTAATGGCTTCGGCCGTGACCAATCGCCTTTCTAGCTCCAATTGCTGCTGACACTCGTAGAGACGGGTACGAACCTGTTCCAGATAGATGTTAAGCATTCTACTATTCTGGCGGTTGCCTTTAGCCACGCCCCGGTTCTCGTCCCAACGTTCAAGAGCTACTCTTCGCCTAATAGATAAGTCTACTCGTTTTTTATCTACGGTAATGCGGACATAAATAGGGACTTCACCGTTGTTAGCTCGGTGTTTTTTAACATAAAAGAGGATACTGAAGGTGTTGTTTGATCGCATAAATCCTACATTTTAAAAGGTTTTACATTGTTTTAGCTGTGTCCATCCAGAAATGGCCACTAAATCAGGGCAAAACGGACTAACTTTAATGAATGAAAGTATCTGAAAATCAACTACTTAAATCCATTTCTGTGTCCAAATGTAGAAAAAGAAAATGGACCACGAAATGGACACATTTTCCTTGCGATTCTATGCATGTTTTGAGGGGTAGAAAAATAAAAAACCCCTCAAATCCTGCGATTTAAGGGGTTTTAGTGAAATTTGGGCTCGTAAAAGTCGGGATGACTGGATTCGAACCAGCCTAGTAACCCTCTGAATTTCAATATCTTATGAGAACTATTTTTGCCAGTTCACCGAATAGTTCACCTGATCAATGAGAAGAAGTTGAACTAATTCGTATATGTGGTAAAACAAATTTTAAGATACAGATTGGTTGGTTTTGGTGCAAATTATTGTATCCTAACTTTGCTATTTCA
>JBCCSU010000314.1:0-5271 GCA_039199635.1 Bacteroidota bacterium
ATCAAATATAAAGTTTCAGTTCATTATTTAGGTTGCTCAATATATAGACGGCTTGTTAAAAGTGGTTTTTAGCACTGATTTTAAGGCTGTACTTTTACATGTCAAAAGAGAAAGCTATCTTTCTCTTTAATGTCTGCTTCGCCAAACGAATACAAGGACGCTGTAGCGCGAATATTCAATGATCAGTTCATTGGAGAGGTTTCTTCAGGCTTTGTGAGACAAAACCAGTTTCTTTCGAATTATCAAACCTATTTCAAAGATTTGTGCAGGTCAGTTGACCGCGTCAATGATCCTGCTGAACGAAGAAATATATTTTCTGCCGCCCGAACTCAGCTGCTTAGAACGGTAGATTCTCACTTTCAAAGTTTCGAAGAAAGTAATTTGGATGCTCAGTTTGAAGGTTTTCTTCAATCTATTGATCATTTTATTAGTACACTTCCGCGAAGAGTAACCCAACCTCAGGTTACGGAAAGATTTAAGAAACAGGCCAGTGACTCAGTATATATACGTTTCGGTAAGTTTAACAAACGTTTCTTCTATGCTATTTCTAAATGGCCCGAAATAGTAACCAACGGTTTTAGAAAGCTTTTTAAGAAAGAGGTAAAGGCACTAAAACCCTGGCATCATACCATATTTTTACAGCGTTTAGCTCGCTTTTATTTCAGGGAAGAACTATTACGAAAAGCTACCTTACAGCAAGAAGGTTTTTATGAGATCATCACCTCCACTTCAAAAGCACTTTGGAAACTAGATGAGTCATTCGATACTAAAGTGACTGAAGCACTGCCTGATAAATCTACTCTTGAGCTAATAGAAGATATACGGAAGAATCTTAAAAAGCGTCAGGAGAATTTCGTAATGGAGTGTAACGCACTTTTAGAACAGGTACTTGCTGAGTTTGAAGATGCATTTTATAAAGCTGGTACCATTGAGTTAACCAATAATCGCTTTAACCCGAGAAACTTAAAAAAGAAGCACGGAAGGCTGGTAAAAAAATACTCCAAGTTTAACAGAGGATGGAACAATACCATTAAGGTAATGTCTGAGGACTGGGAAATAGATCTTGAGCTCTATGCCGTTATTCATGCTGCTCAGGGGCAGTTATATACGTGTTCTAAGAGTTTAGAGAAAAAAGTAAGATCGGGGATTATTCCGGGATTAGAACATCTTGAAAGTATTATTCAAGCGCACAGTACTAAAGTTGAAAATGCCAATTCTCGACAGCTCAAAGAATTATTGACAGAAACCCTGTCTGACGTTAAGTCCGGGCTTTTAGCCAAACCCGCCCAGGAAACAGTGGATATAGTTTTAGCACAAGATCTGCCTTCCTTGATCAATCAAGTGGAAGCGGGCATTGATAGACGAATCAATAATATAGAAAGCAAGAGATCAGTAGTGAGCGGTTCCGACTATGATAAGCCGGTAAGATCTTCCGCTATCAGTACAGTATCGCCTTTTGAGCTTATAAATTTTGAATCCTGGCCACAATTTAAGAAAGTCGCACAGCAGGTAAAGATTGAAACCACCAGCCATATCAACCATATCATCGCCACCTTCCAATCTTTGAATCAGATAGCAGAGTTTAACATTGAATCCGCTATCGCCATGTATGGAGATGACTCCGATGGGGATCCTAAAGCAATAGCTATGGAAGGCCTGGCACGAACTTCAGAAAAAATCAAAGATGTACACACTGAGTTAAACAGCTTTCAATCACTTGTTGATGAAACGCTGCAGCAGGCCGTTGATGAGTTTAATCAAAGCCTGATCAAGTTTACCAATAATGAGAACATTTTTGATATTAAGGTTAGAATAGCCAGGGCTAAAGCCGTAGAGCGAGGTAAAAATGTGAGAGACCGGGTGATTACCCGGGTGAAAAACGCATTGCCCACCATAGTCCGATTTGTATCCATGAAGTATAGAAAGGGATCGGAATGGGTAAAAAGTACTTTTAAAAAATATGGCATTAATGCAGAACAGGAATTAATAAGTACGGAACTAGCCGATTTTTTAGCTGAAACTGAAAACTCGATTGATAAATTGCCCTTTGTATATCAGCGGCTTTTTAGGTCTCAGGCACTGGAAGATTTGAGCTTTTATGAATCCAGAAACGCCGAAGTTAGAGAGTTAAGTCTAGCCTATAATAACTGGACTAAACAGAGGTTTGCGCCTTCCATTGTAGTAGGTGAAAAGGGTAGCGGCCTTACCACACTGCTTCACTCGGCCCTAAGAGAGATCGGGAGCCCTAAACCGGTGATTCATATCTCTTTGGAGGAGCGTATTTTGGTACCTGACGATATTACGTCTTTCTTTTCAAGCCAGTTAAATACTAAGTTTAAAAACATAGAGGCGCTGATAAAGTATCTTAACGAGGGTCCAAAACGCATCATCGTCATCGAGAATTTACAGCGTATGTATCTACGTAAGGTGGGTGGATTTGACTGTCTTTCTGAACTCTTGCAATTGATTACAATTACCAGCAGAAACGTGTTTTGGATGGTGAGCTGCACACTGTATGCCTGGAATTATTTGGAGAAAACAACTAGGCTTTCTGAGCACTTCGGCTATGTGGTAAAGCTAGAGGAATTTAACAGCGAACAGATTGTAAGTGTGATCAATAAAAGACATCAGGTAAGTGGATATAATATTGATTTTCAACCTACCATGCTCATTGCATCAAGCAAAAAATTTAAAGGTCTTGATTCTAAAGCCCAGCAAGCACTTTTAAGAAAACAATATTTTGATGATTTAAATAAAATTGCCAAAAGTAACATCAGTTTGGCGTTACTCTATTGGTTAAGGTCAACGAGCGTAGTATCCGGCAACACCATTGCTATCAACGGCCTTCGTGATATAGATTTCTCTTTTTTAAATAGTTACACTCTGGATAAGTTATTCGGTTTAACGCAGCTTGTGCTACACGATGGACTATCAGAAGATGACTTTAAGCAAGTTTCCGGCAAAAGTTCAGGTGGCAGCAGAAATGTACTTTATCCACTGCTCGATGATGGAATTCTGATCAAGGAAAATGATATATTCAGCATAAATCCATTGCTTTACAGGCAAGTAGTGAACCTTTTGAAAGTTAAAAATATCATACACTAGATGAACCGTACCCTGTGTTATTGCTTGTTATTCTTTTGCTTAAATGTAGCCTTCGGTTCTGCTGCGTTAGCGCAACATATAGATACACTAACACAAGCGAGCGATACAACATCCGTTATCGATAGAGCTGCCAAAGAGTTTGAACCACCAACCATTTCTGAAATAGTCTCTTTTGGGAAAATCTTCTGGTCTTTTGTGTTTTTGGTAGCCAGCTATTTCATTATCCGATTCATAGGTTCAATACTTAGCACTTTCGCGGAGAAAAGTACTACGTACAGAATCACCATCAAGGGAATAATACCGGTTTTTAATATCCTCGCCTGGATTTTTGTGCTTTTTGTGATCATTGCGGGAGTTTTTCAACCTCCTATTGAAACAGTTACAGCCGTAACCGCTTCTGTGGGAATAGCAGTAGGATTTGCAGCGCAGGACGTACTCAAAAATGTTTTCGGTGGAATTATGATCCTATTTGACCGCCCATTTAAAGTAGGCGATAAAATTGAAATTGGTAAATATTACGGCGAGGTATTGGAAATCGGGCTGAGGTCTACCCGGGTTGTGACAGCCGATGATAATTTGGTGAGTGTGCCTAACAGTGAGATCATGAACCAGTCCGTTTCCAATGCAAATAGCGGTGAGGCGAATTGCCAGGTAGTGGCTGAGATTTATCTGCCTATTTCTGTTGATACTGAGTTAGTACGAAAAATTGCTACAGAAGCTGCTCAGGTATCTCGATTTGTCTATTTAAATAAGCCAATCGCGGTGCTGTTTTTTAATGAGATAAAGGATAGAAAATCCTATCTAAAGATGAGACTGAAGGCCTATGTTTCTGATATAAGAAATGAGTTTGCCTTCAAAAGTAACATGACGGAGATAGTAATGAGTGAACTGCTGAAACGCGAGATCATCAAAAAGGAAGATTTTTAGCTTCTTACTATGCTACATTCATGAGTGATACTTGCTTTAAGAGAGTTACCTACTGAACAGTATTTTTCCAACGCCAATGCTGCTATTTTGTCAAGTTCTTCCTGCTGTGCGTCAGGTGAGGTCAAGATAAAATGTAGTTCAATATGAGTATAGCCCTTTGGATCTGTGTTTCTACGTTGGCCGGATGCTTCTACTTTGAGATCCATAAGTGTCTTTCGTCTTTTTTGGATCATAAGGGCGATCTCCACCGCTACACATCCGGTAAGCGCGCTCAATACCAATTCCATAGGTGATTGGAGGGTTTTACCCTCCGGTTTCATATCAATAGTGACACTATGACCATTTTCTGTGGTAGATTTATATTCGTAATTACTTATGTATTTGGTGGTTATTTTCATGGTGTTAAAATAGAAAATGTGAATATTACAGATAAAATTAAGTCTAAAATTCGTGACGTTAAAGATTTTCCGAAACCAGGAATAACTTTCAAAGATATTACTCCACTGTTATCTGATCCTGGGCTGTGCGAAGAAATTGTGAAACATTTAGCGGGGCAGTGGAAAGGACAGAAGATAGACGCCATAGTAGGTATTGAATCCCGAGGCTTTTTATTCGGTATGTTGATGGCTCAGCATATGCATTTACCTTTTGTGCCGGTAAGAAAAAAAGGAAAATTACCTGCAGATACGATTTCCTATTCCTATGCCCTAGAATACGGTGAAGCTACGATAGAAATACATACGGATAGCATCAAAGAAGGCTGGAAAGTTTTAATTCATGATGATCTGTTAGCTACGGGAGGTACCGCAGCCGCGGCTGCGGAACTCGTTAAAAACTTGAACGGATCGATAGCTGGCTTTTCGTTTTTAGTAGAATTAGATTTTTTGAAGGGACATGAGCTATTAGAGGATTACTCCCAAGCGTTAAAGGCTTTAGTTCACTATTAAGTTAACGCGAGTTCGATATAAAATCCGACCTACAGCGTCATTGCGTAATTTTTCTTCTAATTATTTATTCAAAAGGAAGAAAAATATCCGCAATCCCCCTGGCCAATATTATGAGATACATGATAAAATCATCTCTTCTGAAAACTAGATTTGATTTTCTGGTTTGACGACCAGAAATTAAATCGAGTTTCTATGTTTAAAAAAGAAGCCCAAAGGCACTAGTTTGTTATTAGTTAAGAATATAGAATACAAACAAGTAAACCTCAAGGCTTATGAACGAATTACAAGATAC
>JBCCSU010000315.1:0-5248 GCA_039199635.1 Bacteroidota bacterium
ATGGAATGATCGATAGCTTACAAGATGTAAAAACTATCCTCAGGGTGAATATAGAAGACCTGAATAGTTTACCTTTTAACCTTGGTGCTGATTTCCTCCTGGTCCATTCAAAATCAGCCTTAAACCTTTTACAGATACAGGAAATTCAAAAAAGAGTGGACAGGATTAAAGTATTATTGGACTGTGATATCCAAGCCAGTTCAGTTCTGGGTTTAATCGAAGAAACGAAGGCATATGGTATTTCGCTCACTGCTGGTCACGAAATACGGCCGGGATATAAAGATTATGATGAGCTTGCCGACATACTTGAGATCTTAGAAACTGATGACTGATATTCGTCAGCGGTACGGTTCAGAATTTTGGCTATTTTGGGCACATGTCGAGCCTTAATATTCGTCCGAGATTTAAAAAAGTTACCGTCATACCTGCTACGGAGTTAAAATCAATCTTAAAAAATGCCCTAAGTAAAGAAGATGCCACCTGCATCGGTCACGTAACAGACGGATACTGTACCATGAAGATTCCGTTGAAGGATCGTCATTTTTGGTCACCCCAATTGACTATAAGTTTTGAGCAAGAGGAGGAAACTACGGTGATTCGAGGGCTGTATGGTCCGAATCCTACCGTGTGGGCCATTTTTTTCTTTGGCTACGTAACGCTGGGCATTATCGGCTTGTTTGTTTTGGTGCTTGGCTTCTCCAGAATGATGTTAGATCTGAGGGTTGGCATTCTGTGGGTTCTTCCCGGTTTAGCCGCTATTGCTTTGGGGATGTACTTAATCGCACAGGCCGGGCAAAAGATAGGTGCAGAACAAATGTATACGCTGCACCATTTTTTTGAAAACCTCATCCATGATAAGGTCAATATCAAAGTTATCTAATGCTCAGTGGTTAAGAAGGCCCACTAGACCATGCTCTTTCAACTACCTTACCCTGTACATGTTATTGTCACCAATCGTGAACCAGCGGTTGACTCTAGGCATACCACTGTATTTAACGGTAGACTCACCTAATGAGCTTAGTCTTAGATAGTCCTTGGCATTAACATCAACTTCTGTATCTCCCAGAACTCCTACTTTGGTCACAAAAGTGACTAAATCTTCGTTTTGAATATTGTTATCGCCAATCCCTTTTAACACTTGTTTTTTAACCATACCATCTTTGATGCGCAGGTCATGATCCCCCCACAATACGGCCTTTAGCCGATCTGCTTTCAGTGAAGCCAGACGAATCTCTGACGCACCGTAAGACTTGATCTTTAACTTATCAACTACCAAAGGCTTATCGCTGTAAATGAACTCCTCTCCTTTCGATTGTATCTTTTTTAAATCTCTAACAGTTACGTATGCTGTCACTCTAGATCGGTCATAAACGCTTACCTTTTCTTTATACTTTCCGTTGTAAACTTTTACTTTCTTTGGAAGATTTTTGGCCTTGTCCAGATAAATTTTCAAGGTTTTGCCCACAATCTTCACGTGAATATCCTCCTCATCTATTCTTCTGTAATCCACCTTTATTTCCTCTTCATCGCCTTGCACAAAATGTAAGTTTACATGCGGCCCGATGGAAATTTTATTAAAATATCCGATCTCGTTGATGGTAAGGGTGTTATCATTTGTTTGCCCTATGGCTAAGGTGAAGCCAATACAGAAGATGAGTGTTACGTAAAGCTTTTTCATTGTTGTTGTTCTTTGAGTTAAAAATAAATTACGCCCAAACAATTCGTGTCTCCTTGAGGTAATCATTTGTATTATTTTGTAACAAAGACTTAATGATCAACGGATAGTTGCCATTGACTGAAAATGAATTTTACTCTTTCCTTAGAATTTCCGCTGTATTCATTTTAGCAGACTTTATAGCCTGGGATAAGGTGGATAGTAGTGTAAGTACCATCATTGTAATCACTGGAAGCAGAAAGTAGATGAAATTAAGCTCAATTCTAAATACGTAATTATTGAGCCATATATTGGTTATCCAGTAAGCCATGGGTAAACCTATCAAGCTGGCAAATAAGATCAGGATCATGTAATTCTTAATGAAAAGTTGAATTAAACTCAATACGGAAGCACCTAGTACTTTTCGAATGCTCATTTCTTTGGATCGTTGGTAAGCAAGATTTATGCTTAAACCTAAAACACCCATACAGGCCAGTAGAATTGAAAGTAAGGAAAAGAAAAAAACCACATGCGCCGTTCTAATATCCTGACTAAACTGACGTTGGAAATGGTTTTCCAAAAAGAAATAGTCAAATGGCCTGGTAGGAAAAACTCTCTTCCATACTTCTTCTACATGACGAATTGAGGTTTGAAGGTTATCCGTGTTCAGCGCTACAGAAAGGTAGCTCTGATGCCCAATTCCCGTGGTAAATATCATGGGCTCAATTCGATATTTAGGAGATACTTGATGAAAGTCCGCGACAACCCCGATAATTTCATAATTCGTAGGTCCTAGCGGTATAAGCTTACCTACCGCTTTCTGATCAGTTTGAAAACCTATGGCTTTTACCCAGGCAGAGTTAACCACCAACTGCCTTTTTGAATTCGAATATTCCGTGCTGAAAAATCGACCTGCTGTTAACGGTATGTCATAAACTTTACTGAAGTCAGCACTTACACGAACACGGTGTGATATAACATGTTCATTCTCTTGCGACTGATTTACACCACGCCAAGTAACTTGCTTCCCAGGTACGTCAGAGCTTATGGCCGCTGCTTTCACAGATTGGTCGGTCATAATTCCATTCTTTAGAACTTCTAATTTATATCCATAGGTAGAATCTCTAAAATCCGATACAAGCTCAAAAAGATTGATCACCAAAACTTCATTCTTTCTAAATCCCGTCTCTTTCTTTTGAAGAGACTGCGTCTGTTCAGTTATTATGACTGTTCCTGTGATAAGAAATATAGAGATGGCAAATTGAAAAGTCGTTAAAAAGTTTTTAAAGTTGAGAATAGTAGAATTTGATTCGTTCTTACCTTTTACAATTAAGCTGACAGGTTTAAAACGTACCATAACAAACGCCGGATAGAATCCTGCTATTAAAGTAATCAGCACTATACCCGGAATCAGAATCAACCAAAATTGTGGTTGATCCCAGGGCAGAAATAGTAAGTCTGCATTCAGCCAGTGGTTAAAATAGGGTAAAGCAATTTGAATAGCAGTAATGGCCAAGCCACAGGATAAGTTCACTATAATCAGCGATTCTAACAGAAACTGTGTTATTAACTGGCTTCTTAGGGAACCTATGGCCTTTCTAATTCCCACTTCTTTCGCACGTTCCGTGGCCTTTGAGGTAGAAAAATTAACATAATTGATAAAAGCTAGTACCAAAACAAAAGCGGCAATAATCACAAGCGCATAGGTAAGCTCAGCATTACCATTCATCTTATGTTCATTTTGCAGATGGGAATAGAGGTGAATTGAACGTAATGGCTGTAGACCCAAAACGGAGCTTAATTCTCTTGATTCGTTATATTCTGATAGATATTCATCAGCATACTGCTGCGCTTGCCGGAGAAACTGTTGTGGTTCAATATTTTCTCTGAATAAGAGGTAATTATAAAAACCGTCCCACCTGGTTAAACTTGTTTGGCCGTAAACGTTGAACCAAGAGCTTAAGATCTCAAAATCGAAGTGGCTATTCTTTGGAAGGTCTTTAAATACACCGGTAATAGTGTAATGACCTTGTCCTTTCCACTCCAGCTCTTTACCAATTACATCCAGACTATTAAAGGTTTTTAGCGCTAAAGATTGCGAAATAATTAAGCTGTTTTGGTTTGATAATGGATTATTATTCACGCTACGGATAATTTCCAAGTCAAAGATTTCTAAAAAACTACTATCCGCTAAGAAAACTCGTGACTCTGAAAAACTTTCTGGCCTACCGGCCTGGGTATAGTTAAATACCGGCGTAAACTCATTTCCTATAAAGAAGAGGCGTGTTACGTTTTCTATTGCTGCGAAATTATTTTTTAACTCAAGTCCGATTTCCGGAAAATTGGTGGCATTCTTATATTCCTCGACACCTTCAGAGAATCGGGAATGCGTTAATCTATAAATTCGATCAGACTTTTGATGCGATTGATCGTAGCTGAACTCATAATCAGCATAAAGAACGAGCAAGCCTGTGATGGCTAACCCTACACTTAGCCCAAGCACATTAATCAAGGTAAAAACCTTGTTTTTCAATAGCTGCCTAAAAGCAACTTTCACGTAGTTTTTTATCATAAGCAATTCTATTTCTATACTACTCGTGCCGAATAGCATCCACAGGGTTTCTAATCGCTGCTTTAATCAATTGCCATGAAATAGTTAGCATGACGATGAGCGTAATTGCAGCTACACCAAATAAGTAAGTATGCCATGACTGATCTACGCGATAGGCAAAGTTATTCAGCCAGTTTTCCATGATGATATAAGCCAGTGGGATAACCAGCAGTACGGCAAGCGAAATTTGCAGCACATATTCCTTTGAAAGTAATTTCACAATGTCAGCAAGTGATGCACCCAATACCTTCCTTACACTTACCTCTTTAGCACGTTTGGAAACCGCTTGCATGGTAACGCCAAAAAGACCTATAGCCATTACTATGATTGATAGCAGCGCGGCAATGGTGGAAGCAGACTTAAACTGTTGCTCCGCTTGATAAAGATCTTGTATTTCCTCTTTTACGGTGACATATTCAAAAGGAACATCCGCTAAATGCTCATTCCATTTCTTTTCAATTTTAGCAATAGTCTTTGAAACATTCTCTGACTTCAATCGAAAGCTGAAATAACGATAGAGTAGCGGATCCGTTACTTCGGTGAAAACGAGCCCTTGTATAGGGTTATGTAATGAGCTAAAATGAAAATCCCGGACCACGCCTACTACCTGATGATCTACTGTATCTCTACTTTTTACTAGCTGACCTACAGCGGATTGATCACCAAACAGATCACGTGCAGCTTTTTCATTTAATACAACTTTTATTAAATCATTACGGCCGTCATCTTTATTTAAAAACCGGCCTTCTACGACTTCAAGATTGAAGTTTTTAGCATATTCGGCATCACAAGATACCACCGGATAAGTATAAAACTCAATCGAAGTACTTTCAGGGTTATTAAAATCAGCCGTTTGCCCGTAACGTCCATCCGGTATCTCAAATGAAAGCGTAGTGTGCTGAACTTCCGGTATATCTTTGAATTCTTCTTTTATTGATAGCATTTTTTGTACACCTTCTTCACTCCACCACCTGGGTAAAGAA
>JBCCSU010000316.1:0-5231 GCA_039199635.1 Bacteroidota bacterium
AGTATCACATTTAGGTTTAACTCTGTCTTTAAAGACTTAACAGCTAAAAACACATGATTACGCACGGTTTTCTCGGAGATGGAAAGGCACCTAGCTATTTCCTGACAGGACATTCCCTGGAGTTTATTCATCCGAAAAGCCTTTTGCCGTTGATCGGGAAGTTGGGCTATTTTTTCCTCCCACTCCAGTATAACTTCTTTGGAGATCATTTTATTAAGTGGGCCTGAATTAGGATCTTCGATCGTGGAAACGAAGTCGTTTATGTCGGAAGGAATCTGTTTTAGGGACGCTATTTTAGTTAGGGCACTGTTTTTCACAGCGCGATAAAAATATCTACTTACCGTTGAGTGTATTTCAATGGACTGCCTTTTATTCCAAATTATGAGAAAAAAATCGCTGACAATCTCTTCAGCAATACCGCTGTCTTTCACTATTTGAACAGCAGATTTGCATAGTGAGGAATAGTACAGTTTGAAAAGGATTTCAAAAGCCTTTTTATCCCCTTTCTTAACCGCTTCAAATAGTTTTTTATCTACGTTATCCTTATCCATTCCTAAACAAGAAATAACATTGAAGGTAAGAATAATCGTTGTTTAGGATAAAGAATTGATAATTAAATATCTGTTAAGAAATTTGTTAACACATTAATGATAAGCTGGTTAAGGTTAATCCTCTGACTTTAAGGATATGATGAGCATTCGCTTATGTCATTAAAGATCCACTAGCATACTTCGTATTTTTCTCAATAAACGCTCCACGTAGGGCCACCTCCCCTCACGCAAGCATTGAAAAAGTCATCGCTTACTAGTCACAGTCCTCTGACCACGAGCCAAAGAATAACATGCATAAGTTATTTAAAAAGGAACCCTATAATGGAAAAAATGTACCTCAGTGGTCGGACGACTAGACGGCAACAAAAAGCCAGTCACTAACTAGCGGCTGGCTTCAAATGTTATTATTAGGCTTCTCTTTTAAACATCCACCTTAGCATACTTGGCATTTTTCTCAATGAACTCCCTGCGCGGAGCCACTTCATCTCCCATCAACATTGAAAATAAATGATCGGCTTCTGCCGCTGATTCAATGGTCACTTGTTTCAAGCTTCTGCGATCAGGATCCATGGTGGTGGTCCATAGTTGCTCAGGATTCATCTCCCCTAACCCTTTGTACCGCTGTACTCCTACAGATTCTTCTTTACCGTCACCCGCCATCTCTTTTACAAGACGCTCACGGTCTTCCTCCGTCCAACAGTAGCGCTCTTTTTTGCCCTTTTTAAGCAAGTACAAAGGTGGTAAAGCAATGTATAAATAGCCGTTCGCGATCAGATCGAACATATACCTGAAAAAGAAAGTCAATATAAGAGTTCGAATGTGGCTACCATCTACGTCAGCATCCGTCATGATCACGATCTTATGGTAACGTAGCTTTTCCATGTTCAGCGCTTTCTCATCTTCATCGGTGCCGAAGCTCACTCCTAGCGCTGTAATGATATTTTTGATCTCATCATTTTCGTAGATCTTGTGTTCCTGTGCTTTTTCTACGTTGAGGATCTTTCCACGAAGTGGCAATATCGCTTGAAAATTTCTGTCGCGCCCTTGCTTGGCAGAACCACCCGCAGAATCTCCTTCTACCAGGTAAAGCTCGCAAATGGTGGGATCACTATTAGAGCAATCTGCCAGCTTACCTGGCAAACCTGTGCCACTAAGTACGTTTTTGCGCTGCACCATTTCGCGGGCCTTACGCGCCGCAAAACGCGCTTGAGCAGCTAAAATTACCTTTTGCACAATGACTCGTGCCTCTTTCGGATGCTCTTCAAGGTAATTATTCAGCATTTCACCCACCACGGTATCCACGGCCCCCATAGCCTCAGAGTTACCTAGTTTCGTTTTAGTCTGACCTTCAAACTGTGGTTCAGCTACTTTTACGGAAATAACGGCTGTGAGCCCTTCTCTAAAATCATCACCACTGATATCGACTTTCACCTTATCCAGCTGACCTGACTTATCCGCATAGGATTTTAATGTTCGGGTTAAGGCGCGTCTAAAGCCAGCAACATGCGTACCCCCTTCGTGCGTATTGATATTATTAACGTAAGACACTACATTTTCAGAATAGGAAGTATTGTAGCTCATGGCTACTTCCACTGGAATTTCACCATTTTCTCTATTCATAAAAATAGCGTCCGGAATCAGCTTTTCCCGTGTACTATCTAAATACTGTACGAATTCTCGTAAGCCACCCTCTGAAAAGAAGTCATTACTTCGAGGCTTACCGTCGTCATCTAGTTCTCTTAAGTCAATCAGGTGGATCTTGATACCGGAATTAAGGTAGCTCAATTCTCTCAGGCGTGAGGCTACCGTATCGTAATTGTATTCGGTTACGGTAAATATTTCACTATCTGGCTTAAAATGGACCGTAGTACCACGTTTATCGGTGGTTCCCATTTCTTTTACGTCATGCTTCGGCTTACCCCTTTCATATTCTTGTTCATACATTTTCCCGTTGCGATGAACCGTGGCCTTTAACAGAATGGAAAGTGCATTAACACATGATACACCCACACCGTGAAGTCCACCTGATACTTTGTACGTGTCTTTATCGAATTTACCGCCCGCGTGGAGTACGGTCATGACCACTTCAAGAGCTGATTTTTTTTCTTTAGGGTGGTAGTCAGTAGGGATACCACGTCCATTATCCGAAACAGTGATGGAGTTATCGGTATTAATGGTTACGGTAATATCGTCACAATGTCCCGCCAATGCCTCATCAATGGAGTTATCTACCACCTCCCAAATAAGATGGTGTAACCCTTTGACACCTACATCTCCTATGTACATTGCAGGACGCTTCCTTACCGCTTCTAGGCCTTCTAAAACCTGAATGTTTCCGGCTCCGTATTCTTTCTTTTTGTTCTTCTCTTTATCGCTCATAATTCGATTTAAAACAAGTTCAAATGTACGTTTTTTCCCATACATTTAGGCTGTAAAAAGCTTGTATAATTACTAACTAATTCTTTAGTTAGTAATATGATAAAGCCTATCATTCTTGTACTACTCCTGGTTGTTTTTAGTGACTCTATTTCTCAAGTTCAAAGGCGATGGCGCTACGGATGGACACAAGCTCAAAGAGATTCCCTTAATAAAGTACACGAGGAAAAGACCTACAAAAATGTGCTTGATCGTATAGAAAAGTATAAAAGTAACACACGCAAAGACACTATTACTACACTCCGTCTTGGTGGTGCTCGGCTTACCTCTATTCCTGACTTTGTTTTTGAATTCACCAATCTGCAAAATCTGGATATCTCTAATAACCAAGTGCTAAGGATAGATAAGCGCTTAAATAGGCTCGATTCCCTGAAGGCCTTGAATCTTTCTAACAATAAATTTCAAGATCGAAGACTGCGCATTAAGAAGAATAAAACAATTGAGCTTCTCTATTTACATGATAATGAACTCTCAAAACTCCCACGAGGGGTTAAGAGATTTAAACACTTGAAAGAGATTAATCTTAGTAAGAACAACTTTGAGCAACTCCCTAAACGATTGAAGAAAAATAAACGGTTGACTGTATTGAAGATCAACGAAAACTGTTTGATCATCAATGAGCAAAATTTTAAGCCGTTCAGAAGTTTGAAAAAGCTAAGGCTTAACAAATGCGATTTGGATTATATTTCAGATAATTTCTGGACGCTAAAAAACTTAAAAGAGCTGCAGCTTTCCTATAACTCTATTGAAGAAATACCCTTGCGTATCAATGAGCTAAATCAGCTCGAAAGTCTATCGCTCTATAATAATGATATCAAAAGCTTACCTGATGAACTTTTCGACCTTACCGGTTTGAAGCAGATAGATCTATATCATAATGAACTGGAAAGGATCTCTCCGAAAATTTCGAATTTTGAAAATATGGAGATTTTGTACCTCTCCAATAATAAGCTTTATGAATTACCGGAAGAACTTGGTGAACTTAACAAGCTCAAACAGCTCTACCTCCATCACAACCGGTTAAGTTATATTCCAAAATCAATTGGTGCCCTTAACGACCTTCAAGTATTACGAGTGAACGATAACTACCTCAGCGATTTTCCAACGCAAGTTCTGGGGTTAAATAACCTAAACAACCTCGATATTTCTTCTAATCAGATCGCCACTATTCCTCAAGAAATAAGAAGCCTCAGTAAACTGGATATTTTCTATTTTCAAGGTAATCCTACAGACTTTAATAGCCCTGAGCATACTCATATCGTAGATACCATAAATGAAATGGTTAAACGCGGAGCTGTGGTAAACCCACATTCCTTTGAACAAATAGAGAAAAATTAGTGAATTACGTGAGGGACAGTATTTTTTGGAAAGATTTAATCGCCAATTTGTTATTGGTGCCAATGAATTTTTGAAGTGCTTTATCAAAAGTACCGATCAGTTCGTGAAGTTCAAGAACCATCTTGCTAAATTCTTCTGATTCCGCAGTTTCTAAACTGTCCAGATCCTGAAGGTCTTCGAGTTTACTCAGCAAAGGTTCAATTTCTCTCTTTCTTCTTTCTGAGGCCACTTTGCGCGCCATAGCCCATAAGTCTTTTTCACCCGAAAAATATTCTTTTCGCTCACCCGGACGTACCTCTTTAAAAGCTAAACCCCAACCCATCAAATTGCGAATATTCATACTCGCGTTACCTCTGGAAATATTAAGTTCGCGCATAATTTCTTCTATTGATAGGGATCTATCGCTCACTAGCAAAATAGCATAGATCTGAGACATGGTTTTATTGATTCCCCATGCCGTACCAATTACTCCCCAAAAGCTGATGAGTTCAGCTTTGGCTTCACTGTATTCCATAAATCAAAAAGTGTTATCTCGTAAGTAGTTTACGAATGTAACCGAAAACTGTTATACATTCGTCCCATTACGAAAAGATGTGGTACCGTAATGATCGAGATCAGAATAATAAACAACATGTAAGGAGATATGGCCCAACTTGTCTGGTAACTATACCAGTAAAAAACAGCCAAGAACAAAAAGGCAATAGTACTGTGCGGAATTAAATCTTTCAGAAACGACCCAAAACTGATTTTAGGTGATTGGGTTCGTATATGCCGGTATTCCAAAATTAGAGAAACTAAGGAGTGCCAAAGTCCAAAATATATAATAAATGCCATCACGGCCGTAGTAGAGGCCGCTATTCCAACGATGATGGTCAGGGAAAGAAATTCGTAACCGAAATTCGCTAT
>JBCCSU010000317.1:0-5228 GCA_039199635.1 Bacteroidota bacterium
AATGCTGATAATACTTCACCGCCCTCAGAAAAGTATCCTGTACCAGATCATTTGCATCTTCGTCGTTAGAGGTAAGTTTTACAGCGAAATGATAAAGGGCGTTTGTATGCTCAAGAAATTCTGACAAGTACTGATCGCGTTCGGTAGTAGTGATAGTAGTATTCATAGCATGACATTTTTAGGTGATAGTATTACTATTATTATTTAACGTAATGATACTAAATTTTGTTCATAGTTGTTCATTTTTTAATTAAATAAATTAAACAAAAATGAACAGAAAGACGTTCCCTGAAAATTTGAAGTAAGTAGTGCTATCGACCTAGATTGGTCACACCCGCAGCCCAGTACAAATTAGCTACGTTTTTTTGATAAGTAGATTTAAGCTTCAGCAGCTTAGATTGAGATTCAATAAGTTTATCTACCTGCAGATTGATTTTGAAGAGGTCGCTTTCACCGTTTTGAAGGTTCAGGCGTTCTGCAGCTACTATCCGCTGGTAACTATTAACCATTTGCTGCTGTTGGTCTAGAATAGCTCCGGTATTGACTAAAGCTATGTATTCTCCATTAATACTATTAATAATTTCACGTTCCCTAAAATCACGTTCAAAGTTATTATCTTGAATTTTAAGGTTGGTCTGCCCAAGTTTAGCACGCTCCTTTCTGAGGAATAAAGGAAATGATAAATCAACACCCAATTTGTAATTATCGGTTAAACCTAAATTATTGCTTTCTCCATTAGAATTGAAAGGCTGATCAAGTAAGGAATAATTAAGGTCCAATCTAGGTTTAAGATTCTCTCGAGCAAGACTACGATCTACTAACAAAGACCTATTTTTTAATTCCAACTTCCGCAATTCAGGATGATTTATCCTTGCCATTTCTACCAATTGGGTCAATAAAGTATCTTCAAAAACAGAGGTGACTAATTCTTCCGGCCTTACGTTATCCGCCAGTTCCAAAGGAGCCCCATCTGCTGACCACAAATGATTTGAAAGTACTAAGGAAGATTGTCCACGCTCTATATTTGCTTGCTGAAAATCTGTGATCCTTTGCAGTAAGGTAATTTTAGCCTGAACTGTATCAATAGCCGCTACTTCACCGTACTCAAAGCCTACTTTAGTCCTATCAAAGATATCTTGCGCTATAGCTATACTTTGCTGCAATAGAAGGTAATTATTGTAAGCGTAAAACCAATTCCAATAATCTTTAGCTACCGTGAGAAGGATTTTATTGATTTCCTTGATCTGCTCAGCTTCGGCCATTTCTTGAAAGAGGCGCGCTTGCTTCACTGTAGCCCGGCGTTTATCAATGAATAAACCCTTCCCTACCGGCAAAGAAATTCCAGCGTAAATCTGTTGCCCATTAGGAGAACTAGATACATTATTTTCACGATTTAAAAACTCCCCCTCATTTCGTTCTATTCCAACCTTAGGATCAACTGGAAACCAGACGGGTATTTTTAATGAGAGATCTAGCTTATCATAATATTCAAGATCTTTAAAGTTTTTGAGGTTATAAGTACCTTCCAGTTTAGGATCAAAGCCTCCCCGGGCCAGTCGAAGTTCCTGCGCAGCCTGTTCTGTGAGTAATTCTGCTTGCCTAACTACCGGATGATTGCTTAATACCAGCGCATAGAACTCATCAAACTTGAGTACTACGGTACTATCAGCCTCATCTTGTTGAGAAAAAGAAATAGAAGAAAATAGTAGAAAGAATAATAAAGCAATTACCCTTTTCATTTTTCTTTCTCTTCTTTTTCTTTCTCCTTGTCTCCCATTTTAGCGTCAAATGGTTCTTCGTAGAGACTAGGTGGGAAACCGTTGAGTTGTCGCCAGATTTCATACCATACCGGTACATTGTCCAACATTACCCATCCCTTTGTACCTGAGCCAAGTCGTAACTGCTCAGGCCAGGGTTCATCTTCAGGATCAGGGGTAACCAGTATGCGAAATTCTCCTCCCTTACTATTTACCTGATCAATCACTTGCACTGTGCCCCCAAAGGTACCTACGGACACACTGGGCCAGCCACTAAATTGTAGTGCCGGCCAACCGTCAAATTCTATTCTAACGTGTCTGCCGCGCGAAAGAAGCGGTACATCCATGGCTTTTACGTACATTTCTACGGCTACATCAGGATTTTCAGGCATAATGGTAACTACGGCCTCTCCTTCTTTAATGGTTTCACCAATACCGGCCTGTATAGCGCGAACTACCCTACCGGACTGAGGTGCAATAACCTGATATTGCTCATTCCTGATCCTCATATTCTCATATTCATTATTAAGCTTGGCCAGAGAGCCTTCTGAGGCGTACAGGTCCGCTAGTGTAGCAGCTAAATCCGATTCAGCTTTACTTATTTTATCTCTATACTCTGCTTGGACACCTGCCAATTCTACCTGAGCGTTTGTTAATTCAACTCTGGATTCCTGGAATTTATTTTCGGAAGAAGTCACTTTCATTCTGGATTCCTCATATTTAGATTGGATATCCTGAAACTTTGTTAATGCTATATTTCCCGCTTGATATAGGGTTTTGTTCCGTTCAAACTGGTTCTTAAAATTGTCAAACCGAACCGTTTCAGCAAGATAATCAACGCTATCACTGGTTAGCTTGTAGCCGGTCTGCTCAACTTTATTTTGAGCTTGCTGGTATTTTACCTGTAAAGCATCATTCAGCGCTTTGACTTGGTTTCGCAGTGCTTCAGCTTTCGCATTTTTTGATTTTATTTCAGACTCTTTGGCAGTAATCTGCTCACTTAACCTTAACAATAAGTTAGGATCGAAATATTTATCTTTTATCTCTGTAAGCGTAAGTATCGTATCGCCTCGAGTAACATCTTCTCCCTCTCTAACTTTCCAGACATCTATTCTACCAGCAATAGCCGATTCTACGAACTGTGGACGATTACTTGGATTAAAAGCCGTAATCTCTCCTTTGCCGCGAATGTTCTGCTGCCAAGGCACAAACAACATAATAAAGAAAACGATACTTAAACCAATTAACCACCGGGCCAGATTTTTACCGGCACTTGGTGTTTTCAATGTTTTAAGCGTATAAAGCTGTGTATCCGTTAGTTCTTCTTGCAATTTCATAGTTAGTTGATGATTGCGTTTATTTTACCGGATTTCACAAGTTCTTCAAAAGAATCATCGGCCGTAAGCTGCCCATTTTCCAGCAATAATACACGATCACAAGCCGCCATTATTACAGGATCATTAGAAACAGCCAGCAATGTCCATGGATGCTCAGGGCGCGTTAGCATATTAATCAAATCTAGTCTTTCAGACTTTAAAAAGTCATTAAAGAAATCATTCAGTATTAGTAAATTAGGATGCTTTGCCAGACAGCGAGCCAAAATAATTTTATTTACCAGACTAGTGGCTAATCCTTTACCTCCGGCTACCATAGATGTATCTAGACCATCTGGCATTCTATTGATCTCGTCAGAAATGCCGACCAAATCGATAGCCCAGATGGCATCAGCTGGCTGGGTATTTGGTTTTGCCAGTAAAATATTTTCAAGAATAGTTCCCTCAAAAATATCCTCCTGAGAAACGTTCTTACCTATTTTATCTCTCAAATTGGCAAGATCCAGATCGCGCAAGGAAAAGCCGTCCATGGTAATAATACCTTCATAATTGGTATTGATTCCTGCTATGGTATTAGTCAATACGGTTTTCCCAGAAGCACCACCTCCAGCTATACAGATGCGTTCCCCACCTTTAATGTCTAAATCAATTCCTTTTAAAGCAAAAGTGGTTTCATTGGGAAATTTATATTTCAAGTCCTTGGCTTTGATGCCAAAACCCCGATTCAGCATGGCTTTAGGGAAGTCCAAGCCGCCACTTTTTTCCAGCGGAAGGTCTGTGACATGCGATATTTTATCTACTGCCGTAAGCATATCATACACCACATCCATATACATTATAATTTTTTCTACTGAGCTTAATGTAAGGATAATAATCACCTCTGACGCTACAAACTGTCCTAAAGTAATTTCACGTTGGATCACCAGTATAGTTCCGATGATCAGTAAGCCACCGGTTACCAGCGCTTTAAAAAGTAAAATGAAGGCATATTGACTGATCAGTACCCCAAAATGTACCCTTCTGTTTTTTAGATAATTATTTACGTTATAATCGGTCTTTTTAATAGGTAAAGGAGTATTTCCTGAGAGCTTAAATGAATTTATGGTTCTGGCCAACTCTTCTAACCAGTACACTACCTTGTACTTAAATTTCGATTCTTTAATGGAAGAGTTTAAACCTCGTGGCCCCGTGATATAAAAAATCAGAACTAATGACCCGACGAGCAACAAACTAAAGAAAACAAAAAACGGATGATAAAATGAAAGAAGTATTAATCCGAATAATATTTGGATAGCACCTGCCGAAAGGTCAATTAATAGCTTGGGGAGACCTTTCTGAATAGTTAATACATCGAAAAACCGATTCATAAGTTCGGGAGCATGATGATTCAGCAGTGCCTCCATTTTTATTCTTGGCACACGAAATGCAAATTCAAAAGCAGCCTTGGTAAAAACCCTTCGTTGTAAATATTCCACCAGTGTGATCTGCATCACCTGTAAACCACCTGTAGCTAGCACCCCAACTATGACCAGGGCTATGAGAACATAAACTGAACTAAAGACTACCCCGCCTGAGATCAATGAAACTGTAGCCTGGATACCCAGAGGTAGTGTTAAACTGATAAGCCCAATTAAAACAGCGTAAATGTAAACGTAGGAAATGTCCTTTTTTTCTTCAGAAAGCAGTCTAAAGAGACGCTGCACCGGATTTAATTTTTTCTGTTCTTCACCTTTTTCAGGATCGTCACTTACCAAACTCTTGTAGGAAAATACGCCTAAGAATGACACTTTTCCTCCCTCCTCATAGAGTTCGGGGAAATAGCTCTCCCCACATTCTTTAGCCTCTGAACTATCTTCAAATAACTGAAGTACTTTCAGGTTTCGCCCCTCTTTAAAAAATATGATTGGTATTAATTCACCTTCCTTCTCCTCGAAAGCTACCAATGGAATTTCCACATCATTAATAAAGGCTCGGAATTCATCTCGCTGAAGATTATTTTCAATAAAGATTATTCGTTGTTTATTAGCTGCCTCAATAAGATCGCGCTTAAATTCTGTAATTTCATCCTTATCATATTCTCTTGGCGAGCTATCTAAACCCGCTAGTGTCAGGCCGTCAAAATCTTGCTCGAGCAGAT
>JBCCSU010000318.1:0-5225 GCA_039199635.1 Bacteroidota bacterium
GAGGAAAGCAGTACTCTGGTAGATGACTAAACCAGCCATTCATTATAGTTACGTATTTATTTTCGCATAATAGAGTTGAAAGGGTGTCTCTATTAAATCTCTTATCAATCTTCGGCAAGAGTCTTTCTGTTGCTATAGATTGTATTTGATCACCGAGGTTACTCGACATACAATATTCGAAACCGCCAAAAAAGAGTTGCATTTATTAGAGTTTATAACAATTGATTATTTACGTGACCCATCGCTGACATCGCAGATTGTGCAGTCCACAAGCGCTATTCATCAGTATCCACGGTAGCCGTTTCTATGGACTAAAAAATACGCAACAGATACGATTAAACAACTTCTTTTAGGAAGAAGATTGTATCTTTTTATCCGGCAAACTGAGGTCGTTGGCGTATCTGTTGTGAGCGTTTTTTATTTTAGACAACTTCAGTAAATGAAATGATCTCGTCAATCTCAATTTACCTAAACTGTCAAATTATATCTTGACTACTTCAGATAAGTAAACAGTTATCCCAGTCCGTCTTGTTGTTTAAATGACTAATTAGTACCATACCAATACCTGCTATTCCTTCTAAGAAAAAATGACTGTTTTTCCATCGATGATACACAACATCATTTTTTTCTGTTCTACTGTATAATCTATATCCTGCTAGTCCACTCTTATGCCTTGACTGATTTAAGGTTTCATTTATCCAGAAAATTGATCTTTGATTGAACTCATTCCTTTGTGTGGCATTGTGAAACCTTTTAAAAAGATGTGCTATACCGGCTGTGCCATGGCAAATACCAGCATCATAGTATTTATTTTGGAGAGGATCTGATCTTTTAACACTGTTTGTCATTAAGTTCATTCCTTCATGTTTCCAGTTTTCCTTTTTATATGTTTCACCGCATTTCCAAAATAATATAGCTAAAGATAAATCACCGTAACACCAAGCCATCCTTGAAGGTCCGTCACTCTGACCAATCTTATCCAATACACAGTTGGGATAAATGGAAGGCGATTCAGGAGTATTTAGTTTGCAATGCTCTATCCAAGAAAGTCCTCCATGTACTAAGCGAGAGGTCTCTTCTTCAAAAAGATGTTTTGAATAAATTCTTCTAAGTACCTCCAAGATACTCGGTATTCCGTGCGCCATTCCAAGGTTATACGTTTTCGAATAGCTGTACTTTTCCTTAAGGAAAAATGGATCTTCCCACTTAAAGCCGAATCGATCTTCTTCCTTGATTCTGCTAATTTCATTAATAAAATCTTTTAAAAACGACATCGACTTATTGCTTTTTAATCTTTGTAGAGCATATAACACGGCTCCCATTCCACCATGTAAAAAGTCATAATTTCCAACTTTTAAATCAAGCCTTGCTGAATCATAGATATAATCATCTAAAAGTTCAAATATGTCCTCCCCATCATCCTCAATAAACTCTTTGTTAATTAAATAATCAATTCCCCATGCTATACCTGAAATACCATCAGAGAATCTATGACTAATCTCGACCTTTGACAATTTCTCGATAGTGAAAACAATCAATGACTCACATTTTTCCAGATACGATGAATCTCCAGTTAACTCATACAGATTAGCATAAAACATTGCTATCCCAGTGGTACCACCATACAATGAAAGGCGGCTTCCTTTATATCTGGACAATTCAGATTCTATCTGAATTAACTTTTCTAATATCAATGTTTTCATTTTTTGTCTTAAATCAATCAAGAAAACTATTCAGAACATGTTTGAAAAGGAATCGTGCAATTTTGCTTAATTGATATAGACAAACATCAGTTACAGAAAAGCTACCGACGACTTTAACGTTTTCTTGTAGTCTTTGGCAAAGTCTCTGAAAAGTTCGTCTAACTAATGATCATTCTGACGGCTAACGTCCGGGTTTATGCTCCATTTATTAGGCTCAAAAAGGCTATTTTCAACATCTTTAGAAAATATGATGATGAATTTTACATTGATTTTTCCGAAAAATCTTTATGCATAATTTACTTGAGTCTCAATGTTTGCCTTTATACAAGTTACCTTTATTTTTTTAAATTAACGTGTAAGCCAAAGTTTTTTTCAAGAAATAATTGAAACGATAGTGGTCCTGTCCGGTGTGCCAGTAACCCTTTGTCATTCTCTTGGTTGGTCACATAATGCTCAGCCATGAAACCAATGGTGCTATCGACAGCTGACTGTAGATTGTAACTGTAATGATTTCCTGTCGCCCCTTCATGATCCGTGCTTTTACGTCGGTGGGGCTGATACGTTTGGCAGGCTTTTGCTGTGCGGCTGCCTGACAGGTAGCCCAATTTTCTCTCTTTGCTTTCAACGACCCGATTCTAGCCAACAGCCTATCGCGTCGCTCTTCCAATAGGTCAATCTGCTCGTCCTGTGCATCTTGTACTTGAAGCTGGTCAACGTACATCGCTAATTTTCGGTCAGTATCCGAAAACTTATCCCTCAAAGTAGCCACTGTGTAGCTTTCACTGGCATAAACCCACAACTTACTACCATCCACCGTTAAAGTGTGCCCTGAGATGTAGCCCGCTTGTCGCAGTAGGTCGGTGAACTGCCGGGTAAACTGTTGAATGGTCTGCCCATGATCTTTGCGAAAGTTAGCCAAGGTCTTATGAGCGGGAACTAAGCACTGGCCCAGCCATTGAAGTTTTATATCGCGCCTACATTCCCGCTCCAGTTTACGCGAACTGCTGATTCCGTTAAAGTAACCATAGCACAAAATGCCCAACAACAAAGCCGGATGATACACTTTCCGACCTTTCATCCTAGCCCCCTTATTAGAGAACAAGCCGAGGTTGGCTTGGTAAAATTGGGTTACCATCTGTTCAATGAGCCGCACATAGTGTTCTTCTTCGATGACCTCATCCAGCACATAGCTCACGGTTTGGTTGCGGGGTGTTCCTTCTAAAAAGCGCATAAGTAAGAAAGAAATAGTGATCTCAAATTAACATCAATGAGAACTAATCAGTTTTTACACGGCCTCTGTAATGCGTTTCTCGAAGCCGTAACGACCAGAATAGCTTCCATTTGCGTATCTATCTGCCAGCCTACGATCATGCGTGAGAATACATCCAGCCAAGTAGCCAGATACTCTTATTCCCGGTTGCCAAGAGTAAATACATGATACAGCCTACCCAGACGCAATTGGGAGTGCCGAGCAACGGCTGGTCTAATAGAAGATTTTTACAGACACTTCTATCATGGCTACTATCAGTAGTTTTGGGAACAAAGCGTTTAGGCTGAATAGCTCGTAGCCCCTTAGCTTTCATGAGGCTATGTACCTGATTACATCCAATATGCAGCCCCTTTGCTCGTAGCTCAGCCATAACTCTACGACTAAAGTAACGTCGCTTATGCTCCCAGAAAACCTGGCCAACAGCCTGTGTTTTGTTGCTTTTCTACTCACTAGCTGGCAACTACTCCCACCAAAGTAACGATAGTAAGCCGTTGTACTTGCGCCAAGCAGATCGCAAAGCGTTCGTATCGGAAAGTCTGAAAACAATGTCTGTATCATCTGATAAATTGCAGTTAACTGGTCTGGCCGATAATAGTCAAAGCTTTTTTTAAAATGTCTCGTTCCATCACCGTACGCCGAAGCTCTTACTGTAGACTTATATTCTCTTGCATGACATCTGCTACTAACGGCTCCTGATCTACCAGGACCGCCGGTTTGCTATAACGTTGCTTCCACTTATTGATCAGGCTTTCGCTGAGCCCTAAGAGTTGAGCTACTTGGTTAGCTGGTTGACCAGCAACCACCATCTTTAGTACCTCAGACTGAAAATCTTCTGTATACTTGCGACGGTTTTTTAGGCTGGTCTGCTGATTGTTTCCCTTTATTTTCATAAGCGGTAAGTTAAGCACTTTCATTGTCCCGCTTTTTTAGACCACTTCACTATGATAGTGTATCATGAATGAAAAATAGGGCTGCTAGGACGCGAACCTAAATTTTAAACCTGCTGTAAATCAGCAGATTATAATATCAGTAAAATCAGTGGACTTTGATTTAAACGTGGTTCGTTTGCATCAATTAACTTCAGTATTTCAGCATACTATGGTAACTATTTCCGAATTATTCATCTTAAATAGTTTGATTTTAAATGAGTAAATTGGATAAAATAACTATTAAAAATTGTATCTCATTGGTATCTTGTGAGATACGATAAGCGTTAAGAGTAATAAACAGTCAGATGACTGTATTAAATTAATCAAATGAATAGATATCAACACGATATTCCGTTAAGTGCCAGCCCGCTATCGTATCTAAAAGATGTACTTGCCCTTTCTGTCAAAGATCTTAAGTAAATACGTTCTACGTTAGATCTATTACCCTTTTCTAAAAACGGTCTTCCTATCAAAGCCCTTAAGCAACTGCAAAGGGAGCTACAGATTAGCAATCGTGAAATGAGTGGACTTGTGGGAATGTCAGAGAGTATGTTGCAACGGCGTTATCGCTCAGATAAACGCATGTCGTAAATAGAATCTCATACCGTTTTGCAACTGGCTGAACTCTGGTCGCAAGGCATGAAAGTTTTTGAAGATGAGAACGATTTAGGCACTTGGCTGACGAGTGAAATTCCAGCCTTAGGAGGGCAAATCCCATTAGCGTTACTGACCACTCCATAAGGGCGCTTTCACGCTCAGGAAGTACTGTTACGGTTAGAGTGGGGTATTTACTCATATTAGATTTACATGCTTGTCTACCGAATTGGCAGTCAGCGAGGTATCCGTGATCTTCAGGGAAAGGGTGGATTGTACGTGGCAAGGCGTTGGCATTATAAAAGTACCCGAATTCTATACACCTCGTCTAGTATTTCACTGGCTAAATCCATCGTGAACGATGAAAGTACTGGCTAACGGCGTGGGAAAAATCCCCCTAAGTATGACATTGATTACCTTGGAGTTTGCTGACGATACCCTCACGCAAAACGTAGAGGAAAAACAGCTACCCCAAGGCTGGCATCACTACCCGTACCCCGTGCAGTTAAATCACTGAACGATGACTGAAGGACGGGGCAGATTGGATTATACAGATACCTTCGGCCCAATCACCAACGGAATACAACCACCTTTTCAACCCCTTACATTCCTGGCACGAAAAGCTGAACATTATGGAGGTGGAGGATGCCTACTTTGATCCCCGGCTGAAACACTAACTGGCCGTATCTACCCTTGAATCTTGGATCAAGTACTTCATAGTAGTTTATA
>JBCCSU010000319.1:0-5206 GCA_039199635.1 Bacteroidota bacterium
GATGCCTATAACACTTTTCAACTGAGGCTCAGCTATACTTTCCTTGACGGACGACTTAGAGTAACCCGTGACGGGGGCTTTACCAATCAACAAAATAGAACGGATATCAATAGCATAGCAGGTGACTGGACAGTGGAATACCTGCTTACTCCTGACGGAAAGTTTAAAGCCAAAATGTACAATAGAACAAACTATAACCCGGTTAACCTCACTGAAGAAACGCAGAACACAACTACAACAGGTTTTAGCCTTATACATACACAAAATTTCAATGAGGTAAAAGAGCTTTTTCAGCGTTCGAGGAATAAGGCTAAGAGTAGTCCGTCACAATAAAGTAAATCCACAGCGGATCAAAGTAATTCTTCAAGCACAACCGAACGAGTTTAACTAATAGGAAATTAAAATTTCGTATTCCGTACTGGCCGTTTCATTTTTTTACTATATTGATCATTCTAAATTAAACACTTGAATTATGGATTTGAATGCGTTCATGAAAGCATACGCCGATGAAATTGGCGGCACATATTCAGAGTATGATGGAGTTACTTCAATAATTATAGTGCCTTTGCCGGACGAGAGATTTCAAACTGTACTTGGAACAGTGAAACTCAATAAGCGTTTTAACAAACGCTTGATCGAATTCTCATCAAAGGTTTGCGCGTTTAATTCAAGTATCGACCTTAAGGATCTCTTAATGGAGAATACAAATCTTAATCACGCCAAATTCGCGATTTCCGATGATTTCATCCAGGTTGAGGACTCGTGTTTTGTTGAAACAGCTACAGAGGATCTAATTAAAGAAATTATTCAGGAAGTGGCGAATGTAGCCGACGAATATGAATTCAAATTGACTGGCGTAGACGTACACTAGGTAATATCCAGTTCAATTTCATTTTATCTATCTTTACGCAGTAAGTGTCTTGTCGCTCCCGTCCTGACAGTTGTCATGAAGGGGAGAGGAAAGTCCGGGCAGCATAGAGTATCGTACTTCCTAACGGGAAGGTCTCAGCCTGGCTGAGAACAGATAGTGCCACAGAAAACAAACTACCCCCGATTTAGTCGAGGGAAAAGGTGAAAAGGTGGGGTAAGAGCCCACCGTATTCCGGGTGATCGGAATAGCAGGGTAAACCTTACGAGCTGAAAGGCCAAATAAATCGTGGCTTCTTTTGATGAAGAGCTACTCGCTCAAACGCTTTTAGCGTGGCACGATGGGTAGGCTGATTGATCTCAATAGTGATATTGAGACTAGAGAAATGACAAGAATCTGCCAACTGGCGGATACAGAACCCGGCTTATAGCTTGCTTTTTAATCCGCCAGAGTAAAAGCTGACGGATTTTTTATTGATGAATAATAAGATATGCGCAAAGTACTGATTATAGATGACGAACAGAGTATTAGAGATACATTAAAGGAAATACTCGAATACGAAAAGTATGAAGTAAGCGAAGCCAAAAACGGTGAAGAAGGCCTCAAACTATTAACAAAGGAAAAATTTGATGTGGCTTTATGTGACATCAAAATGCCAAAAATGGACGGTTTAGAAGTTCTGGAAAAAGCCTTTGAAGAAGGTGTTGACACGCCTTTTATTATGATAAGCGCTCATGGCACTATTGATACGGCGGTGGATGCCACCAAAAAAGGAGCTTTCGACTTCATTCAAAAACCGCCAGATTTAAACAGACTGTTAGTAACTCTTAGAAATGCCATAGACAATGGCACTTTAATTACAGAAACCAAAGTACTAAAGAAGAAGGTATCCAAAGGCTTTGATATTGTGGGCGAATCAGAGGCTATTAGAGAAGTAAAGGAAACCATAGAAAAAGTAGCTCCTACAGAAGCCCGCGTATTAGTAACCGGTGAAAATGGCACAGGTAAAGAGCTGGTCGCTCGCTGGATTCATGAAAAAAGTAACCGCTCGAAGGGTCAACTAGTTGAAGTAAACTGTGCTGCTATTCCCTCTGAGCTTATTGAAAGTGAGCTTTTCGGGCATGAGAAGGGCTCATTTACATCGGCCGTTAAACAACGCATAGGTAAATTTGAACAAGCGCATGACGGCACACTTTTTCTTGATGAAATTGGTGATATGAGTGTTTCCGCCCAGGCGAAAGTATTAAGAGCTCTACAGGAAAATAGAATTACAAGAGTTGGTGGTGACAAGGACATAAAGGTGAACGTTCGTGTGGTAGCCGCTACCAACAAAGATTTAAAAAAAGCGATTGAGGAAAATAAATTCAGAGAGGACCTGTATCACCGGTTGAGTGTAATTCTTATAAAGGTTCCGGCGCTAAGGGATAGAGCGAACGATATACCCTTACTGATTGACCGTTTTTTAGAAGACATTGCCGCTGAATATGGCTCCAAAAAGAAAGAAATCGATCCGGCGGCCGTTGAGCTTCTTCAAAAACATAATTGGACAGGAAACATCAGAGAGTTGCGTAATGTAGTTGAAAGACTCATAATTATGTCAGGACGCAATATTACTCAAGCCGATGTCGAGAAAAACACTGAGATAAGTAGCTAGCCTATTCCTGTTACAGATGGTTCGTTGCCGCTTTTTGAATAGGTAGGGCAAGTGTATTGCGCACAAGAGGTTAACAAGACCAACATAAAGACTATCAACGCTTTAAGGGTTTTAGACATATTCGGTAGTAACGCTATTCATACCATTAAATTGCATCCTCTGATATCGGAATTATCAAATCTTCCTAAAATTTCGAAGGCTCCATTACTATCGACAGCTCCTAAATCCTGAGTTTCAATAAAAGCGCATGATGAGATATTTGCAAGATCAATTACGTTTATTCCACCGGAGCGCTTATTGCCAATATCTAAGGGATCATTGGTGTCTCGAATCAAAATTTTCATCCATGGGGGTGTTTTAAACTTGGCGTTACCCTGGGAGTATGCCTGTGAGGAGAGCTCCGTCATTCCATATTCAGAATGTATTTTTTGCACATTACAGCGATTAATAAGATAGTCATGGAGTTCTTCGCGTATAATTTCCTTTCTTCTGCCTTTCATTCCCCCCGTTTCCATTACCACAACATCATGTAAATCAGGGGCAAACTTCTCGACGAGCTCAAGCAGCGCAAAACTCACTCCACACAGAAGTATTTTTTTTGACCCTCCCCCTCTTCTGATGGATTCTATGGTGGTAATTAATTCTTCGAAATTGTTAAGGTAGAAATTCGAATACCTGGAACCTGATCTTTTTATGAAGTAGTCAGCCATTGATACCAGCGAAGAAGAACCACGTTCAATGTAACCAGGCAAAAGAAACAGTGTATGATAATCCTCAATGGGCCCGTAGAAGTGATGGAAAATCAATGCGGTATTATTGAGATACAACTTATTATTTCTTACATAATGACGGCTCACGCTGGCACCTGTTGTTCCACTACTCTCATATGTAGCTTCAGCTGCCCAGCTCTCAGTCATAACCTTATGATTTTTAAAAAAAGAGATCGGTAAAAAAGGAATTTCATTAACCTTCTTTATTGATCGAATGCCTATTCCAAGATGCGCTACATAGCTTTTATAGATGGGATTGTTTTCGACTTGATACAAAAATAATTCCTTGGCAAAATCGTTGAAAGTAGTGTGATTTATCTGGAATAGTCTTTGCTGAAAACTTTTAAAAGATTGCAATCGTTATTTCTTTATATTTGAACAAACATGAAAAAATACGGATTTAAGATAATCACTACGGGAATAATTTCAGCTATAATGGCTTCCCTACTGTCCTCATGTTTTGACGATCCGGAGTTTGCCGATACGCCAAGAATAGAATTCGAAAGTATTGCCTTTGTAAAAAGTAGGAGTGTTGACGAATCGGATAGTTTAATTATAGCCATAAATTTTGAAGATGGAGATGGTAATCTTGGATTAAATTCACAAGGAGATTTAGAACCACCGTTTAATCAAAGAAACTTCTTCAATAACAAAAATGGGCAAGTATTCGACACTTCTAGAGACCGATATGGAGACTTGCTCACTTTAAGCGATAGAAATGAAATTGATACGCTCCCAATTTATGATGAATTTGATTTCCCTTGCCTTATTTGGGAAGTTCAACCATCTTTTTTCTACGACACGACAGCTATTTTAGAAGAAAACACTGTTCTCTCCGAAATAGAATTAAACGGGAATTTTGAAAGAATCCCTGACACCGTTTATTTTAAAACAAATGAACGCCATAACAACATAATTGTAAGAATCTTTAGAGACGAGAATAATAATGGTATAATTGAAGAGGAATCTGAATTTTTTGATTGGAGAAAAATTCTTTCCTCTCAATGTACAGCAAATTTAGACGGTCGATTTCCTTCTGGTACGGACGGTGTGTTGAATGATGGTAATCCGAAAGAAGGTACCATTATTTACAATATAGTATTATCTGCAATAAGTGATATTTTAACGGAAGATAAAAAACTAAAATTCAGATTATATATCTATGACCGGGCTGGAAACAGAAGCAACGTTATAGATACGCCCGAAGTCACCTTAGATGAGATAACTATAAATTAAGTTCATAAATAAATATCTGGAAACTTACTGGGATCTACCTCAGACATGATAGAATAAACCTTATCGTATACTTCTTCAGGGTTAGGCTTAGAGAAATAATCTCCATCTGAGGCGTACGCTGGTCTGTGCTCTTTAGCCGCTATGGTAATGGGTTTAGCGTCTAAATAGTTGTACCCGTTCTGTTCTTCAAGTACCTTTTGCATCATGAACGCTGAAGCTCCACCCGGCACATCTTCATCAGCAAAAACTATCCGGTTGGTCTTTTTTAACGATTCGACAATACTGTTGTCAACGTCAAACGGCAGCAAAGTCTGAACATCTATGACCTCACAACTGATCCCTGCTTTTTCCAAATCGCTTGCGGCGTCCATAACGATACGGCACATAGACCCATAAGTAACTATGGTAACGTCCTCACCTTCTTTAAGTATTTCAGGTTTACCTAAAGGCACTGTAAACTCGCCTATGTTTTCAGGCATTTTCTCTTTCAAACGGTATCCGTTCAGGCATTCGATAATTAAAGCCGGATCATCAGATTTCAACATTGTATTGTAAAAACCGGCCGCCTGGGTCATGTTTCTCGGCGCCAAAATGTATATACCGCGCAAACTGTGTAACAACATACCCACAGGTGAACCTGAATGCCATACACCCTCTAAGCGATGCCCACGGGTTCTA
>JBCCSU010000320.1:0-5200 GCA_039199635.1 Bacteroidota bacterium
AAACCTAGTTGACCGGAATCAAGCACAATCGGCCGACGCAGATGCAGGCCTCATTGAGCAACTGGTGCAGAATCAGCAGAGCCTACAAGAAATGATTAGCCAGCAGCAGCAAATGATCAGTATGTTGTTGAAACAACAATCAGAGCTACAGGCTAAGGTTGAATTTAACCCGGTCGCGCCTGGAAGAGATCAAGCTGCCTTCCCACTGACATTGGACCAGTCCGGTATTTGGCTCAACAGTCAGCTCAGCCCGGAAGCTAATAGCGCCTACAACGTGGCCCAGCTTATTCATCTTGAAGTAAGAGGGCCACGGACTGCCAATAAAAGTAAAGTCTTCTTCATCTATCTGACCATCATTGTTTATATCACGGTAGCGAATATCACCTGGCTGAACTCCACTAGCACCGGCAAAAAGATGACTTGTAATCTCACCTTGTGTTTGGTATATACCGTCAGCAATAAGTCCGTAAAACTCTCCTATAGACTGCCCTGCGGTGGTTAATGTAATATCAGAAAAAGCGTCACCTGAACCTCCTGAAATACCTGCTTCATTTTCAATGAATGTCATTTCATTTTTAAATCCAGAAAAGTTCAGATTGATTGAATATTTCAAATCATTCAACTCATTGAAATAGGTGACCGCAAGTTCATAACCGCGATTTTCGGCCTCACCGGCATTAATGGTCGGTGGTATAGCTGCATTACCGGTTGAGAGCGGTATAGGTACTCTTACCAACATATCTTCTGTTTTTCGGTAAAATACATCAGCTGATATGTCCAGATTGCCGAACAGAGTGGCATCTATACCAATTCCACTAGTGATGTTTCGCTCCCACTTCTGTCCTTCGCTGGCAAACCTTGTTTGAACGACACCTCTATTCACGGTGCCGTCATTACCAAACGTATAATTAGCGTTTTGATTCAAGGTAGACTCAAAGCCAAAACTTGTAGCCGGTCTTTGATTTCCTACTATACCATGAGAAGCTCTCAATTTCAATTCATCAATAACCTTTACATCTCGCATGAAATTTTCCCTGCTTATACGCCAGGCCCCTGAAACGGAAGGAAAATATCCCCATCTATTGTTTTCATCAAACTTAGATGAACCATCTGCTCTGAAATTGGCAGTAAGCAGGTATCTGTCGTCATAGTTGTAAGTAACTCTACCTAAGTAAGAAGTAAGTGCTAGTATCCCTGCAGATCCACCCGTTACTTGTGTCTCATTAGCAGCCACTGGAGTAGATAAATTATTGGTTTGAAAACCAATATAGGAGGCACTAATGTTACGTGAGGTATCCTGCTGTTGAGTAAAACCTACTAATGCACTAAATGAATGTTTTCTCTTTTCCCAATCATAGCTTAATGTGTGTTCCCAAAGTAATGAGCGACTAAGGCCATAGGATTCTATCACGCTTTTAGACTCCTGTCCTCCGGCAGCATTTTGATCAAAAGGTGGTAAATCTGCTAAATCATTTGATATTCTTAGATCCATACCTAGGTTGAGCCTATAGTTAAGGTTATCTAATATTGAATATTCCATGAAAATTGTACCTGTAAGACCGTACCGATATCCAATACGATCTTGAAGACTTTGTATACCGATAGGATTACCTACATTTATACCATCTCGTTCTAAAGTAGGACCTTCAAAACCACCTAATTGATCAGGATTACGAACACTCATTAGTGGAGACGAATTGAGTGCTAATTCCAAGAGTGACCTACCGCCATTACGCGCTTCTCTGAACTGTTTTGAAAAACGTAGTCCAATAGATTCTCCCACCTTAAATTTTCCTTTGCTATAGGTACTATTTACCCTGAGTGTATATCGATCGAACTGACTATTTATAATGACACCTTCATGCCCAAAGTAGCCTAAGGAAATAACATAAGATCCCTCATCTCCCGCACCTGAGATAGATAAATTGTGGTTCTGTAATTTTCCAGTGCGAAAGAGTTCATCCTGCCAATCCGTACCAGCACCAAATTGAGCTGTATTAGCCTCGAAATCATCAAATGCAGTAGGGATTATGGCGTTAGGATCGTCAAAAGCATCAAAAACTTCTCTTCCATATTGTGCATAGCCTGGTGCATCTAGTAGTTCCAGTTGATTCCACACCCGCTGGACACCATAATAGCTATCGAATGAAATAATTTTTTCTCCAGGTTTTGCAGTTTTTGTAGTTATAATAATTACACCATTAGCACCGCGTGAGCCATAAATAGCGGTTGAGGCTGCATCTTTTAATACCTGAACCGATTCTACATCATTCGGGTTTAAATTGCTAACATCATTTACAGGTACTCCGTCAATTACATATAATGGATCGACATTATTTACAGAACCTACACCGCGAATAATTATTTTGGCAGTTGAACCTGGCGCACCACCATTACCCGTTACAGATACACCTGCTGCTAATCCTTGTAAAGATTGATTGAAATCAATCTGGGGTGTATTTTTCAAATCATCGGTATCGACCACCGATATAGAAGAAGTAAGATCCTTACGATCTTGTGTACCGTAACCAACTACAACTATCTCTTGTAACTGTTGAATATCTGGCGCAAGACTAACATCAATAACCGATTGCTGACCTACTACTACTTCTTTGGAGCTGTAACCTACAAATGAAAATACCAAAACATCCGTGGCAGAATTAACCTCAATAGAGTAACTGCCTTCTACATCTGTAACTGTACCCTGTCTACTGTCTTTTAAAACGACTGTAACACCTGGAAGGCCCTCTCCAAGCTCATCTAAAACAGTTCCTGTGACAGTAATATTAGCACCGATCACCACCTCAATTTCTTTAGGCTTGACCTGAGCTTTAACCTTGCGTACACTAATATTTCTATTTACCTGGCGAAAGCTTAACCTACACTGATGCGCTACATCGATCAATATCTTCTCAATCGTAGATTGTTGTTTGGGTATTTCAATTTTGGTTTGCTTATCAATTTCTGTATTGGCATAAACAAATTCATAGTAAGTGTTTGCTTCGATAACACTGAAAAGATCATCCAATACCGTCAACTCACGATCAATCTTAATGGAAACTTCTTTTATACTTTTAACTTGTCCGCTTCCCGCAAAGGCGACCGGCATAACTGCAAAAAACAGCAGATATCGAAAAATTGGTAAAGTAATATTCTGTATTTTCTTTATCATATATTCTAAAGAGTTATTCTGCCTATTTGAAGCTTACGCTGACGTTCTTTTCATTAATGCTGTAATCAAACCCAACAGCATAGCCAATACTGTTGAGTACATTGTTCAGATATTCGTTCTCAAATTTTCCAGAGAACCTCACTTCACTAGTAGGTTGATTTTCCAATTTAAATTGAACTCCATACCAGCGTTCTAGTTTTTCCACCATTTCGGGTAGGTCAGCCTCCTGGAAAAAGATTACTCCATCTTTCCAAGCGACCACCTGATCATAATTAAAATCAGACTTGACCATAGTTTGATTTTCAGATACGTTTACCTTTTCGCCCGGACTAAGCAAAATTGAATTGTTATTATTCAAGTCTTTTACTTCTACTTTTCCGGTTACTAGAGAAACTTGAAACCGATCATTATAAGCATTCACATTAAAAGAGGTACCCAAAGCCGTGGTGATGAGACCCTGAGCATGCACTTTAAAAGGTCTTGAGGGATCGTGTTCGATATCGAAAAATGCCTCCCCTTCGAGGTATATATCCCTTGTGCCTTCATCAAAAAAATCTGGATATGTTATTTTGCTTCCGGCATTGAGATAAACAACAGTTCCGTCAGGAAGGGAGATTCGAGACTTCCGACCCATTGGATTGTTTTTACTGATCATGGTACTTCCCTCCTTAATGTTCTCTACTTTACTGCTCAGGGAAATCCATATACCTCCTAAAGTTGTAACTAAGAATAGTGCTACAGCTACTGATATTTTAAACCATGATCTATTACGTGTCGGTGGATGGAACGGCTTATTTACTTTATGTTGGTATAGAGGCCGCACTTTTTCATCTCCAGAAAGAGTTTTCATTGTCCCAATCTGGTCGGTGATCTTATTCCATAGATCATCTTTCTTATTAAGAGGCATGGCTTTGTCCTCTTCGAACATCGCTTTAATCGCTATCCGTGCTTCGTTAATCTCTTCCTCTTTATCAGGGTTTTTTAAAATCCATTTTTCCCAGAAATAATTAGACTCTGGGTCTGGGTGCAATACCCATTCTCTGAATTTTTGATCATTAATAAAATCTTCAAGGCTGAATTCAGTGTAACGCACTCTTTTCTGGTTAAGCTTTATACTATCTATTTAGATAGAGTAGCCTAAACTCTGAATCTCATCACTGAAATGAAAAAAAATTATTTCAGTAACAGTTTGAAGACCTTGTACATTGAAATTGACTAGCGAAAAGATAGCATACTGAACTGGCAGATTGCTTTTTGCGGCGAGCTAAAGGAAAAGGGATAACAGAAAAATACTTACTAAAGCACTCTTCAGTAATTTTAATGTTTTGGATATGAGATTATAAGCTGCAGCTATAGATATATCCATAATTTGAGCTATTTCAGAATAGTCCAAATTGCTATAGAACTTTAGGTAGATAACTTCTTTTTGACGAATCGTTAATTTACTAATGGCGGAACGTAACGAAAAGAGTCGATCTTTTTGATGTTGCTTGTTTATAATTTCTTGCTCGATACTTATTTCTAGTGGGAGCGTTTTAGCAATATCCTCTTCCTCAATAACATTCATCTTCCGATCAAATTGCTTCATCAATCGCCTTCTGTAGGAGGTAAGCAAATAAGATTTTAACGAATGTTTAATCTGAATACTTGCTCTAAATTTCCAGAGATCGATAAAAAGATCTTGTATGCAATCTTCTACAATTTGATCATCATTACATAGTCTTTTTCCATATCTATATAGCATGTCAACGTACCGAGTGTAGATACGGGAGTACTCCGTTTCGCCACCGTTTCTAAATCCATCCCAGAGATCTAAATCGGACGAAATTTCACTGTTTGCATAAGAACGACTGCCCGTATGAGAAACAAATAAATCCATAAATTAAAGTGTCATTTTATGTAAAAAGACGGGATGTCAATAGTCATAATTCTTGTTGGCTAAGTATCTCAACCTTAATTAGACAATATCATAGTTCATTAAATAATTTGAAACCGTCTTCACTTATAAACATCTACAACCCAAGGTTA
>JBCCSU010000321.1:0-5196 GCA_039199635.1 Bacteroidota bacterium
GTAGATGTCAGCAAAAACCATATTGAACATTACTACTATCCATAGAGTCGATAATCTGATTTTTAGCATAGAATCATCTATCACAGCTTCACTTTTCATAATAAATTTTAGATTTAGCATAATGAGGCACCCTTATGTAAGTCGTTGGAGACTTATTCTTTTCACAATAATTCCACAACCTTGATTTCCATTCAGTCTCTTTTTGAAGACTAAAATTAGAGTAGTTAGACCCTTAGAAACGTTCACTTAAGTTAAGAAACCTTTACTGCCTACTTTTTCGATGATTTTTGCTTTGATTCGGCTTAAGGATCGTGGTTTGATATTCCAAAAACTTACCAGCCGGTGTTGTGCTACCCTCTGAATAGGATCATCTTTTGATCGAGTACCACACTTTTAGAACGCAGTACCCTTTATTAGATCTTTCAGATTGGCGGTCGGATGCACATCAAATGGGCTAGAAGCACGTCGGCATCTGAAACTTTAGTGGCTATTAAATGATCTTTTATCGGTTTTCACTGTTCCAACTCTTAATTTTTGTGATGAATTCACCAATTGGAAGACGATCAACGTCTTTCGGTTTGAATCCCTTATCAATACCTTGCTCATAGAGGTCGGTGTAGAAATAGTTGTAATCATCCCAGATAGAAGAAGCACTGGCGATTCCATTGTTTCCGCATTCAGAAAACCAATTTCTTACCTCATAAACGAGTTCTTCCGAATCATTCTTGTGTGATTTACAGTCAGCAAAGGACAAATCTGACAGAGCTTTTTAGGTACTATAACGTTCTTCTTCTAAAACTAGAATTTGCTTTTTTCTGTATCCTTTTTCAGGATGATAGTTCCTACAACCCAAATCAAGTCCCAATTCGAAAGGCATATTCATTCTAAAGAGCTCTCCTGCTTTCTTGGCCTTATATCTTGATAAGTCATGTATTCCATACCGACAGGACTCGATCAATTCTTTAATCTTTTCAAGTCTTACTTCGCCAGAGTCAAAACGTTCAGACGCAATTCTTGGAGTAAACCCGATCCTTATTACGGTAAAAAGTAATGGCTTTAACAAAAGCAAATAATCCTTATCAAAAGGACAGTTGATAAATACTTGTTCGTCAAAGTTAGAGGACAATTATCAGGATTTTTTTTGCCAATCACGGATAGAACCATCTTTCTTATGAATGATTACATCATGTCCGTTCGACCTTAATTTTTGGGCGCCTTTGACTGCATCGTCCTGCGTTCTGTATACTTTTGTTGCCTTAGAGTTACCTTCTTTCTTTACAGCCCAACCACTATCCCTTTTTATTATGTGAGCCCTTTTGTTACCCGATCCATTTTCTACTTGATGCCATATTTAAATATACGAATTCCTAGTTTGACTAGTTCAATTCCGGGCTATAAAGGTCGATATCATCTAAGATCCATATAACAAAAAAGCTAATCCCGTTATTTTGTCTACTGATACTCTTCTGCGCTATTCTTTGGAAATCACTGCTGTTGTTATGCAACTGCTGGTAAATTGCTATGTAAATAAGTGTGCTAAAGGTCAATACAAATATCACTTATAAAATAGCTGGGATTACAATAAATCACCAGGCACTTAACTGAAATGATCAAGCATTCATCTGCCTGAAAGTCAAGTTAATTCTGGGGGTATGCACTTTTTTGGTAGGGGGCAATCTATGCAACCAATGGTCTTGAGTGGTACCTTTCATGATGAGCAAACTTCCGGGCTCCAGCAGAAGTGAAACGGTTTCTTTAGTTCCCTTATGTTTAAATGAAAACTTTCTTTCGGCGCCAAAGCTCACGGAACCTATTGATCCGTGCCTGACCAGCTCTTTCTCACCATCGCTATGCCAAGACATACCCTCTTCACCGGAATGATACAGGTTAAGTAGACACGAGTTATAGGCCGTTTTAGCAGTATTCTCTACATGAGCTTTGAGCTTTTTTAACTCATCAGTCCATAAAAGCGCTGTTTTGGTGGTGTTAGAGTAGGTATAACTCAGCGCTTTATCAGCATACCAAGCTACTTTTCGCTTGGTAATGATATGTTTACCAAAGATATAGGCTTCATCATTTACCCAGGCTACATTATCAAAAAGTGATTTTGCATAATTATGAGTTTGCTCATTTGTAAATATTTTACCGTGGTAATAGACCTCACCATCATAAGGTAAGAGGTTGTGATCAGGGTGTGCCTGGTTCTCGAATAAAGTCATACGCTGTAGCTGGTTTAAGCTATTATTGGATTTAAACAGACAATGCCAACATGTGTTTGATCTGGTAACGCCATTTTATGGGTTAAGCTGCGCTGCTTCCCACCCTATTAACGCCCTTTTTCTGGAAGTACCCCACATGTAGCCTCCTAAAGCACCACTTGCTTGGATTACTCTGTGGCAGGGTATAAGGAAGGCAATAGGGTTATCCCCTGTAGCTGTACCTACCGCTCTGGATGCTTTAGGCTTATGAAGTTCATCAGCTATTTTACCATAGGTGGTCAGGTTACCCGAGGGTATTTTTAAGATAGCCTCCCAGACTTTGAGCTGAAATTCTGTACCTCTTATATGAAGTTTAATTTTGGTGTTGGCGTTATCCTTTGATAAGAATTCAATAGCACTTTTTTGGTAGTCATCACATTTAAGTTGAAAAGTGGCATTGGAAAAGCTGCTTTTAAGGTCTTCAAAACCTGCTTCCGGTGATGTGCAAAAGGCCAGGTAACACAAGCCCTTATGGGTAGAGGCAGCAATAACAAGTCCAAAAATACTTTCGGAATAGCTATAACTAATGGTAAGTCCCTGACCCTGATGCTTATATTCGGCCGGGGTCATTCCTTCTATTTTTATAAACAAGTCATGAAGCCTGCCGGTACCTGACAGCCCGGTATCTAGAGCAGTATCGAACAATGTGGCTTGCTTTTCTTTAAGCAAGCTTTTAGCATAATTGAGACTTATGTACCGGAGAAATTTTTTCGGACTTACCCCGGCCCAATCGGAAAACATTTTTTGGAAATGACCCGGGCTCAAATGAACGTGCCGGGCTATTTCATCCAGAGAAGGCTGGTTTCTGAAATGAGTGTAAATGTAATCAATGGCCTTTGAGATACGATTGAAATCAATATTTTGTACAGTATCCATAACGGATACAAAGATCAGCCTTTCACAGGTGAATAAACACCCGATTCTGGCGAATTAAATGTCTACTCACTCCTAAGCGATTTCACAGGATTTGAAATGGCAGCTCTAAATGCCTGATTTCCAACGATAAGTAGGGCAAAGATTAAGGCGGCAAATCCTGCTAATGGAAAAATCCACCAGGCTATTTCTATTCTGATGGTATATTTGTCAAGGTAATTATCTAACAGCCACCAGGAAAGGGGAGCACCTAAGGCAAAAGCTATTAAAATGAGTTTGGTAAAATCTTTTGATATCATCGCTATTAATTGCGAAACGGTAGCCCCTAATACTTTTCTGATACCGATCTCCTTTTTGCGCTGTTCCGCCATGAAAGCAGCTAAACCCAAAATTCCAAGCCCAGTGATTACCAGGGCTAATAGAGCATAAATATTGGCTAAGGCGTGAGTCAACTTTATGTATTTGAACTTTTTCTCATATTCAGTATCCATGAATTTATAGTCAAATGGATAAGCAGGATTATACTTTTTTAGTGCCGCTTCTATAGTTGAGAGAGACTTTTTAATGTCCTGATCTTTTGGTAGTCGCATGGTGATAACTTCCCCCCAATCATCTAAAACCATAAACATAGGTTTTACCTCGTTATAAACAGATCCCATTATAGTGTTATCAAGAATACCTATCAGGTTACGTGTCCGACCGCTTGTACTGAGTTGGGTGCCTATAACAGGGTCTTCAAGCTGCATTAAATCTAAAGCAGCTTGGTTTAAGATAATTGCGGAACTATCACTGGTAAAGTCTTTCGAGAAATCTCTTCCTTCTAGAATTTTTATACCCATCGTTTTGGCATAATCGTAATTTGATTTGATGGTATGGAATAGAACGTTTAGATCGTTTGGCTTACCTGGCCAATCGAGCGTATTTTCCGAGAATACTTCAGTTATTGAATTATTTGACAACGTCATAGATTCTATTGCACCAGAACCCAATAATTCATTTTTAAACGCATCATATTTATCAGCCAGATCTTCATTAAGATCCACGGTAATCAACCTATCTTGTTGGTAGCCTAAAGCTCGACTTCGGATAAGCTCTATCTGTTGGTAAATAACCAAAGTACTCGTCAATAAAATAATCGCAGCACTGAACTGTACCACTACTAATACTTTTCTGGCGTAATAACTACCATCATTTGATAAACTGTTTCCTTTTAAAATAATAGCGGGTCGAAACGATGACAAGTAAAATGCCGGATAGCTTCCTGCTAATAGTCCCGTGATCAAAATGATGCCAGCAGAAGCAAACCAAAAGGTGCTACTAGTGAAATCGAAGCTCAATTGTTTCTCTACCAGATGATTGAAAGAGGGGAGGAGCACAAGAGCTAATGTTATGGCAATTACGTATGAGATAATAGTAATAAAGAATGACTCGCAGAGAAACTGTATGATCAATTCCCCTCTGCCGGAGCCTACGGTTTTACGAATTCCCACCTCCTTAGATCTGCGTTCTGATCTTGCGGTTGCGAGATTCATAAAATTGATGCACGCAATGACAAGTATAACAATAGCTATGGCAGCGAATATTTGAACAAATTCGATGAGTCCACCTTTCTCTCTACCATCTTCAAACTTGGAATAGAGCCTCCAACGTTCCATAGGATATAGAAAGAAAGACATTTCTACATCTCCAGGATTTTTTTTCATAAGCATATCTGCTACATTACTCTCTGTCGTCTTGTGATGTATTGGATCGTCTAACTCTACAAAGACCTGGAAAGAGCTATTTTCCCAGTTATCTGAGTTTTCTTGAATCCATTCCTGTGTTTTTTCCACATAAGTCCAGGGAATAAGAATGTCAAATTGAAAAGATGAGTACTTAGGTACATCAGTAAAAACTCCTGAGACTTTCAAATCATCATCATTATCAAGTCTAATGAGTTTATTCAATGGATCTTCATCACCAAATAGTGCTTTGGCGGTAGATTCACTAATTACTATCGAATTTGGGTCATCTAATACATGGCTTGCATCTCCCGACACCATTGGGAACTCAAACATTTCCAAAA
>JBCCSU010000322.1:0-5194 GCA_039199635.1 Bacteroidota bacterium
GTAATGCCTCAATTTCCTTGCCAGAAGACGCATCTTTCTGTTCAGGTTTCGAAACAGACTCTCCGTGGTTTAAAGCCCTTACTAATTCTTCTACCTTTCTCACAGATAAGTCATTTTGAATGATTCTAGAGAAAATGTCAAGTTGGTGATCTACATTATCTACATTGATCAAGGCTCGGGCATGGCCCATACTTATTTTTTTATCCCTAAGTGCAATTTGGATATCCGGAGGAAGCTTTAATAGGCGCAAATAATTATTGACGGTTGATCTGTTTTTACCTACACGGTCTCCTAATTCCTCTTGCCTCAAATCACATTCTGATAACAGTCTCTGATAGCTAAGCGCTATTTCAATAGCATTTAAGTTCTCCCTTTGGATATTTTCAATTAGTGCCATTTCAAGCATCTGCTGGTCATCAGCCACTCGTACGTAAGCTGGAACCGCTTTTAAGCCAGCTAGTTTAGAAGCCTGTAGTCTGCGTTCACCGGAAATTAACTGATACTGATTTGATGAGAGCTTCCTGACTGTGATCGGCTGAATTATATCCTGAACCGCGATGGACTCTGCCAGCTCTTCTAATGCTTCTTTATCAAAATATGTTCTGGGTTGGAATGGATTTACCTCAATAGATGATATTTCTATTTCGTCCATACTGTTGGTAGTGGAAGGTGAGGGTTTTAATTCGTGAGGTGCAGGTGAAGGGGTATCTTCTAGTAATGCCCCAAGGCCACGACCAAGCGCATTTCTTTTCTTTGGAGTTTTAGCCATAATTAATTGTTATCCACTATTTCTTTGGCCAAATGAAGGTAACTAATGGCTCCTTTACTTTCAGCGTCATGCGCAATAGCCGGTACCCCAAAACTCGGAGATTCACTCAGTTTTATATTCCTGGGTATGATGGTATTAAAAACCATTCTCTTGAAATGTGTCTTCACTTCTTCGACTACCTGATTACTTAATCTGAGCCTCACATCGTACATAGTGAGTAAAATACCTTCGATAGTCAGTTCGGGATTAAGTCGGGTTTGTATTATCTTGATGGTATTTAATAATTTACCTAATCCTTCCAAAGCAAAGTATTCACATTGTACAGGGATTAATACGGAATCGGAAGCAGTTAGCGCATTAATGGTAATCAAACCTAATGACGGAGAGCAATCAATGATTATAAAATCATAATTAGCCCTGACAGGTGCCAGTGCCTCTTTCATTTTACCCTCTCGGTCATCAATGCTCACCATTTCCACTTCTGCACCTACCAGATTAATGTGTGAAGGTAAAACATGCAGATAGTCGATATTCGTTTTTTTGATAGCCCCGGCTACATCTACTTCATTGACCATACACTCATAGACACTGTTTTCTACTTCTTTAGGGTTGATACCAAGTCCGGAAGTTGAATTAGCTTGAGGATCAGCGTCCACAACGAGCGTATTATATTCTAAGACAGCTAGACTAGCGGCTAAATTAATGGCTGTAGTTGTTTTACCAACACCGCCCTTCTGATTTGCAATTGCAATTATTTTACTCATAAATGGAGTCTGACGAGATTAGGATTTTCCCGAAAAACATGAACATCACCAATGTTTATTTTCGAGCCAGCAAAGATATAATTTTAAATCAAAATGACCGATGATCTGTTATGAGAAGCCTGTCATTTTACAAGGTGCTTTAAACTATTTTTTTGATTTAGCTTTACCTTGCTGACTTGCTTTCATGGCTTCTTCTAACTTCAGCTGGAATTTCGATTTCTTTTTATTAGCCCTGCGCTTTTTATTTTCTTCCAAAATAGCTTTTAACTTATCTTCATCTATCATTTTTCGGATCAAAGCCTGCTGACCAAAAGTGACGAGATTCGAAACAAAATAGTAAAAACTCAAAGCTGCCGGATAGGAATTAAGGACAAACATGAAAATTACTGGCATCATATATGAGAATGATTTCATCGGCCCTTGCACGGTACTAACTTGCTGATTTTGCCATGTGATGAATATGGTGGAAACCGTCATCAGTAATACAAACAGACTCACATGGCTTCCATAGAATGGGATTTCAAATGGGAGATCGAGGATGGAATCAAACGTAGAGAGATTTTCTGCCCATAAAAAAGACTTTCCTCTTAGCTCTATTGATTGTGGAAAGAAATAAAACATAGAAAGCAAGATTGGCATCTGGAGTACCATGGGAATACAGCCACTGATCGGATTAACACCTACCTTTGAATAAAGCTTCATCTGCTCCTGCTGGGCCTTCTGCATATCATCACCGTGCTTTTCTTTGATAATATCAAGCTCAGGCTTCAGCACTTTCATTTTAGCCATACTTACATATGATTTATAAGAAAGTGGAGAAAGTGCCAATTTGATGATCAACACCATGATGATGATAATGATGCCGTAGTTGCTCAAAAAATTATTCAGTACATCAAAAAGAGGGATAATAATAAACTTGTTTACCCAGAGCATGGGTGGCCACCCTAACCAAAGGTTTTTAGAAAAATCTTCGGCTACATGTCGAGTAATATGATAATCATTAGGTCCGAAGTAATAGGTAAACTCTCCCTTACCTGTAGCTATGTCTTGATATGGAATATCTAAAGTAAGCTGTGCAAATTTCACCTCACTTTCATCCTGAGAGTTAAAGTTTGTACTTACTGTTGCTTTGCTAAAACTATTCTTGGCAATGATTCCGGCAATGAAAAAGCGTTGTTTAATCGAAACCCAATTTACGCGTTCATCGATAGTCTCTTCCTCCAGGCCCGTAGATCGCTCACTGAGATAATCAAAATCGCCAGCGGCCGTAAAGTAGTTAATAGTGGTATTTGTTCTGCTCAGTTCAATATCCTTCTCTTGAGGTATGATATGGTCTTCCCAATTTAGAACAAGGTCTTCTTCAGTAACTAAACCATTCAGCCCATTTAATTCTAATTTATAATCCACCTCATAACCTGAAGCTGGTACCGTGTAGATATGCTTCACACTTTTTCCCTGCCCAAGGTCTAATTCAAACTTATGGATGGTAGAATCCGAGGCAGTCTGGCTTTCGTACGAGTAATGTAATTCAGATAAGCTTATCACTTTCCCTGGCGTATTTAGCTTTAGATCAAAATGGTTACTTTTCTCGGTCAGCAAAATCAAAGGCTCGTTAAAAAAAGTTTTGAAGTTCTTCAATTCTACCTCTCTTATATGAGCCCCTTTAGTACTGATTTCCAGCCTTAGATCTGCGTTTTCAATGGTTTTAATACTTTCCTGACCGCTGGCACCAATACTAAATACGCCATACTTTTCGGTATTAAGTGCATTCAATACTGAGTCAGCAACGTCTAATTTAGTCGTTACCGTATCGGGCATTACCTGGTTTTTTGGAGGCGATGCTTGCGTAGTTTCTTGTTCTACTATTTCAGGCTTAGTGGTAGGCTCAGGAGCAAAAAAGGTGAAATAAGTAATCACCATTAAAGCAATGAGTATTAAGCCCGTGGCTTGATTTCTATCCATTTCTATCTAATGTCTCTTTTCTTTTCTATTTCCTGCTGTTTGAGTATTGAAGCGCAGCGGCTACAAACTTAACAAATAGTGGGTGCGGATTAAGCACTGTACTTTTTAATTCAGGATGGTATTGGGTACCTATAAACCATGGATGATTTTCTAGCTCTACCACCTCTACCAAGCCTGTATCGGGATTCATTCCGGAAGCTTTCATTCCAGCTTCATTAAATGCTTTGAGATATTCATTATTGAATTCATATCTGTGACGATGGCGTTCGCTAATTTTTTGCTTTCCATAAATATGCGCTGCTTTGCTACCTTTCTCTAAATTGCAAGGATAGGCTCCTAATCGCATAGTTCCCCCTTTATTGGTTATCTTTTTCTGCTCTTCCATTAAAGCGATAACCGGGTATTTTGTTTTTTCATTAAACTCCGTGGAAGCAGCATTTTTATAACCTATCACGTTTCTGGCGAACTCTATCACCGCGCATTGCATACCCAGGCAAATGCCAAAATAGGGAATTTGATTTTGCCTTACGTCGTTTACCGCTTCAATTTTTCCGGGTATGCCACGCTCACCAAAACCCGGAGCTACCAGAACGCCATCAAGGTGACTTAAATGATGGGCACTATTATCTTCATTAAGAAGTTCCGAACTTATCCATTCTATTTCCACACCGCATTCATTTTCGGCCCCAGCGTGAATAAAAGCCTCAGCTATTGACTTATAAGCATCAGGAAGTTCTACATATTTACCGACGAGACCTATTTTGATTTCTTTGGTCGGGTTCTTTAATCTACCTAAAAAATCTTTCCATTGCTCTAGAGCAGGTTCTGCTTTGTGGGTTATTTTGAGTTTAGCTAAAACCCTTTCTGCGAGTTTCTCTTTCATCATATGAATCGGAACATCATAGATGGTATCGGCATCGAGTGCCTCTATCACGGAGTTATATTGTACATTACAGAAAAGAGCAAGTTTTTTTCTAATGTCTGCCGGAAGTTTTCTTTCGGCACGGCACACCAGAATATCAGGTTGTATACCTGCCTCCAAAAGCTGTTTTACCGAATGTTGAGTAGGCTTCGTTTTGAGTTCTTTAGCGGCTTTGAGATATGGTATGAGCGTGAGGTGTATCACTAAAAAGTTATTTTGACCGACATCCCACTTTACTTGCCGCACAGCCTCAATAAAAGGCAGAGATTCTATGTCACCTACACAACCACCAATTTCCGTAATCACAAAATCATACTCACCACTCTCACCCAATAAATAAATATTTCGTTTGATTTCATCGGTAATGTGCGGAACAACTTGAACCGTTTTCCCTAGATACTCACCTTTTCGTTCTTTGGTGATAACATTATTGTAGATACGCCCGGTGGTAATATTATTGGCTTGTGAGGTAGGTGTATTTAAAAAGCGTTCATAATGGCCAAGATCAAGGTCTGTTTCTGCACCATCATCCGTTACATAACATTCTCCATGTTCATAGGGGTTCAGTGTACCCGGATCGATATTTATATAAGGGTCGAACTTCTGTATAGTTACTTTAAAACCTTTTGCCTGTAGAAGTTTACCCAAAGAAGCAGATATGATACCCTTCCCTAAAGATGATGTTACACCACCTGTTACGAAAATATATTTTGCCTTAGCCATAAGTTTTGTTAAGTTTCCCTTTAACTTATGGGATTCAAAGGTAGAGGAATATAC
>JBCCSU010000323.1:0-5155 GCA_039199635.1 Bacteroidota bacterium
AGTCAGTTTAAGGCCTTTGATTAGCGACATTTTGGCATTGATACAAATAGTCGGTTACTATCCTATTCATTTATATATTTAACGTAGAAATCTATCATCTATATGTTTATTAGGCTTTATATCTTCTTAATGTTACTGAGCGCTTCGGCGAACAGTCAGAGTGTTAATGTGACGGGTACTTGGAAAGGAAATGCGTACTTTATGAATACCCAAATTCAAAATGTTTATGAACTTGATCAGCATGGAAATACCGTAACCGGCATCATATTTACTAAGCAACAGAATGATTCAGCTAAAATTGAGGTTTCCGGTACTGTTATTGGAAATAAGTTGTCTCTGCTAGGTACTCGCTTTATTTATAAAGTAGGTGCCGCTTGTCTATCCAAAGTGGATTTAACTCTGACTCAGCAAGGTGATTTTGAAAGTTTAAGCGGTAAATGGAAAGGTACGATGTCTTTTAAAACCTGCCCTCCCGGTGTATCAGGTAGGGTTGAGCTTTTTAAAGATGAACCTACCGCAGTTATTTCTACTCCAACGGTAATAGCTAAAAGTAAACCTACTCATGATATCCAAAAAAATGATTTTGAAGGAAACGAATTAGTCCGAGCCCTAAAAGACAGAAAATACTATGCTTTGGTCATAGCTGTCGAGGATTACCAGGATGAGAATATCCAGGATCTTGATAATCCGTTGGCCGATGCCGAGGGTTTGGCAAGTGTGTTAAATACCAGTTATACATTTGAAAAATCGGATATCCGTTTATTGAGAAATCCAAACCGTGCTGAGATCATAGAAGCCTTTGATAAACTAGCTCAGGACATTGAAGAGCGAGACAACTTGTTCATATTTTATGCCGGCCATGGTATCTGGGACGAGCGCTTGAAACAAGGGTTTTGGCTGCCGAGTGATGCACGATTGGACTCAAAGGCACAATGGTTATCCAATAGTACGCTGCGCGATTATATCAGTGGTATTAAATCAAAACACACTCTTTTGGTGACTGATGCCTGCTTTAGTGGCAGTATCTTTAAAGAACGCGCAGTATTTGCGAACTCGAGAGCCATTTTAGAGATGTATAAGTTACCTAGTCGAAAGGCCATGACTAGTGGAGCATTAAAAACCGTTCCGGATAAGAGCGTCTTTATAAAATATTTAAATAAAAATCTCGCGAATAATCAAGCTCCACTCCTATCTGCTGAACAACTCTTCCAATCGTTTAAAGTGGCTGTAATCAACAATAGTCCAAACGGGCAAGTTCCTCAGTATGGCCCTATTGGTCAGGCTGGAGATGAGGGAGGCGATTTTATTTTTTTGAGGCGGGAGTAGTAAGAAGATTCCTAGGCTTGACCCGAGATCTCGAAATTACATCTGAGACTTCGTAAATCAGTTTGCTATCAGCTTCCTCAATTCCACAATCTCTTTTGCCTGTTCTTTATTGATCTTGTCCTGTTCTATTAAATGAAGTGTCAGCTCCTACACCTTCTTCAATAGTACGTCCTGTAAAGTATGTCAACCAATCTTCGTGATCAAATGGTCCATTTGATAATGAATAATAATAGTACAATCGTGACGATTTTAAAGGCTACAATTCTGATCTTTTATTTACTCTTCCGGGATTAGCGGAAGTTACATTATACCATATCGAGACCCTACATTAAGCGTGGGGATAATCGGGACTATGACCACCATACCACCACTGAGCATTTGAACTAAAACAATTCCTTCGCAATCTTATACACCGGATCAGATTTACCCATAGAGTAATAGTGTAGTACAGGCACTCCTTTATCCATCAGTTCTTTCGATTGCTTGATACACCATTCCACTCCAATCTGCTTGGCCGCTTTGTTATCAGCAGCACCTTCAATCTCATCAGCCAGCTCTTCAGGTAGGTCAATATGGAAAAAGCGAGGCAGCACCGTGATCTGCTTTTTAGTCGTAATAGGTTTAATGCCTGGGATGATAGGTACATTGATATCGGCTGCTCGACATTTATCGACAAATTCAAAGTATTTGCTATTATCAAAAAACATCTGAGTCACAATGTAATCCGCTCCATTATCTACCTTCATCTTCAAGTATTTCATATCCGTTTTCAGGTTAGGGGCGGTAAAGTGCTTTTCAGGATATCCCGAAACACCAATACAGAAATCTGTGGGTGCAGGATCGTGAATATCTTCATCAAGGTATCTACCGTTATTCATGTCTACCACCTGGTCCAATAGGTCACTGGCATATTTATGCCCGTCTGCCTCTGGAACAAACATGGGTTCGTTTTTCTTGGCATCTCCTTGGAGTACAAGTACATTATCAATCCCTAAAAAATCAAGATCGATCAAAGCATTCTCCGTTTCTTCTTTGTTAAAGCCTCCACAAATAATATGAGGCACAGCATCTACTTCATAACGATGTTCAATAGCGGCACAAATTCCAACGGTTCCCGGTCGCTTGCGGATTGACTTTTTCTCTAGTAGCCCATTCTCCCGATTTTTGTAAACAAATTCTTCACGATGGTAGGTGACATCAATAAAAGGCGGCTTAAACTCCATCAAAGGATCAATGTGATTGAACAAATTAGTTATATTCTCTCCTTTCAATGGTGGTAAGATCTCAAATGAGAATAAAGTGCTTTTGGCGTTTTTTATATGTTCTGTTACTTTCATTTCTATTAACGATTATTCGATTTCAGATTTACGAATGACCATTCGTATAAAATCTAAAATCGTAAATCCAAAAATCTAAATTCATTAATCTATTTATAAGCCAAATTTGGTGCTAACCACTTTTCCATTTCCTCTAAACTCATTCCTTTACGAATAGCGTAGTCTTCCACCTGATCTTTTTGTATTTTACCTAGCCCAAAGTACCTGGATTGAGGGTGAGAAAAATAAAATCCACTAACCGAAGCAGCTGGATACATCGCATAAGACTCAGTAAGCCGAATACCCGTTTTATTTTCAACGTTAAGTAACTCAAAGAGCACCTGTTTTTCCGTGTGATCAGGACATGCCGGGTAGCCTGGGGCCGGACGGATACCGGCATATTTCTCACGTATCAGTTCTTCATTTTCCAGAGTTTCATCAGCAGCGTAGCCCCAGTACTCTTTACGTACTTTTTCATGCATCAACTCTGCGAATGCTTCTGCCAATCTATCCGCCAGTGCTTTGATCATTATGCTTTTATAATCATCGTGCTCTTTTTCGTATTGCTCAATCAACTTTTCAATACCAATACCCGCCGTTACGGCGAAACCACCCAGGTAATCTCTCTTACCGGAACTCTCAGGTGCTATGTAGTCTGCAAGTGATACGTTAGCAATATTTTTCCCTTTCTTCCCTTGCTGGCGCAAAAAATGAAATGTTTTGGATTCGTTGAGTAAGTTGATACTGTCCTTTTCAGCATTTGCAGGAAACAATCCTATCACGGCCCTAGCTTCTAATCGTTGGTTATCAATAACATCATCCAGCATTTGATTGGCATCATCGTATAATTTTTGCGCCTCCTGTCCGATGACTTTATCTTTTAAAATTTTAGGAAATCTTCCCTTAAGCATCCAAGTCTGGAAAAAAGGCGACCAATCGATGTATTTTCTAATTTCGTTTAACGGGTAATTCTCAAAAACCTTAATGCCTTCTTCTTTAGGTTTTGGTGGCTCATAGTCCTTCCAATTGATCAATACCTTGTTTTGTTGTGCCTCTGAAAAGGATACGAACTTCTTCTCGCTGGTGCGACTGGAATGGCCCCGCCGCAGTTCTTCATATTCCTGCTTGGTATTTTGATGAAAATGGTCTTTCGATTCTTTCCCTAAAAGTTCACCCATCACCGGAACAGACCTCGAGGCATCAAGCACATGAACTACCGATCCATTATACGTAGGATCTATTTTAACCGCCGTATGGATCCTGGATGTAGTCGCTCCTCCGATAAGCAAAGGGATATTCATATTACGCTTCTGCATCTCTTGCGCCACATAGACCATCTCATCTAGCGAAGGGGTAATTAAACCACTCAGTCCGATGGCAGATACATCATGCTTTTCGGCTTCATCTAGTATCTTTTCTGGTGGTACCATAACCCCAAGATCAATAATGTCATAATTATTACAAGCAAGAACTACACCCACAATATTTTTACCGATATCATGCACATCACCTTTTACGGTAGCTAACAAAACCTTAGCAGCTGAGCTAGTATCTTTATTTAGCTTCTTCTCTTCTTCTAAAAATGGCTCTAGATAGGCCACCGCTTTTTTCATGACCCGTGCACTTTTCACCACTTGTGGAAGAAACATCTTGCCTGAACCAAAAAGATCGCCCACCACATTCATTCCGTCCATAAGTGGCCCTTCGATCACGTGCAGCGGCCTTTCGTAGTGTTGACGTGCTTCCTCCGTGTCTTCTTCTATATGATCGACAATACCTTTTACTAAGGCATGCGAAAGTCTTTCCTGTACACTTCCCTGCCGCCAGGCATCGTCTTTTTGTTTGACCTTTGCATCACCTTTAAAACTTTCTGCAAAATCTAAAAGACGCTCAGTGGCATCATCTCTTCGGTCCAGCAATACATCTTCCACATATTCCAGAAGGTCTTTTGGGATTTCATCATACACTTCTAACATGGATGGATTCACAATTCCCATGTCCATACCATGTTGAATGCCGTGGTACAAGAAAGCAGAGTGCATGGCCTCCCGAACGGCATTGTTACCACGAAAAGAAAAGGAAACGTTACTTACACCCCCACTTACATGTGCACCGGGAAGGTTTTTCCTGATCCATTGAGTAGCCTTAAAAAAATCAATGGCATTTGTCCGGTGTTCTTCCATTCCAGTGGCCACTGGAAATATGTTTGGATCAAAAATGATATCGCTAGGCCTAAACTGAACCTGATCTACCAGTATTCGATAAGATCGCTCGCAAATTTCGATCCTACGTTCATAAGTATCTGCTTGTCCTTCCTCATCAAAGGCCATTACAACTACTGCGGCTCCGTATCTCCTTATTATCTTAGCTTGCCTTATAAATTCCTCTTCTCCTGCCTTCAAGCTAATGGAATTAACGATCCCTTTACCCTGCAAGCATTTCAGGCCAGCTTCGATAATCTCCCATTTTGAGGAATCTACCATAACCGGAATTCTGGAAATGTCCGGTTCCGA
>JBCCSU010000324.1:0-5117 GCA_039199635.1 Bacteroidota bacterium
GGCAACTATGCGCAACAGCAAGCCGAAGATCAGCTAGGTCAGGTCTCGGGAATGTCCGATCTTCAGAAGCAGCGAGCAGAATTAGAAGATCTAACACAGCTGCAGGAGCAATATAAAAGCGACTATGGTGGCTATGCAGACCCGGAGAATCTGAAGACAGAAGGCAAGTCTATGGCCAGTGAACAAGCTGCCGCCTTTATGGCGCAATATGGAGAAAAGCTAAGTACGGTTCAGAAGAAGATCTCCCGTCTGCAGCGCAAATATATCAAGCTGCCCAACTCTAATGATCTCAGTTCAGCAGTAAAACGTACTTCGTTGACAGGGCGCACGTTTAAGGAGCGATTGGTAATCGGTGGCAATTTTAATATCAACAACATAGATCCTCTTTCATTGGACCTTTCTCCTCAGCTCGGGTATCGGTTTAACAAGCGCTTTACAGTTGGGATTGGAGGTACCTATCGTCAAACCTTTTCGGATAGCTTAGCCACATCACCCGCCATACCTGCCGACACCTATGGGTTCCGCGGTTTCAGCAGTTACGATGTGTTCAAAAACTTCTTTGTCTATGGAGAGTATGAGCAAATGGCTAAGGAAGTCACGCAGGCAGATCGCAAAAAAATGGAATGGGTAGATGGTTTGCTTATAGGCCTTGGCCGTGAGATTAGTGTCTATCCCAAACTGAATATGAATATAATGGTGCTTTACAACTTCATCAACGAACAGGAAAACCCCATTTATGGCCGCAGATGGGTGGTTAGGGTGGGTTTCCAGTTGAGTGAATTGGCGCTTTTGAAGAAATAAATTATAATACTGTGAAACTATTATTTACACTTATGTTATTGTCATCTGCGGGTTTTCTTTTTGCCCAATACTGCAGTCATCTTACAGAAGAGACCAAACTGATAAATCCTTCAGGTCGAACTTTGCTCGTAGAAAAGGACAACGATGATTCGTGGCTTACTTTTCATGATCCTGGTAACTCTTGGTATTCTATGGGAATTGATAGATCAGATGGGGCTAAGTTTAAACTGAATTATGGATCAGCGCTAGCTGAGACCAACCAGTTTACCCTAACAACTGACGGCAAGATTGGTATTGGGACTAACGATCCTTTAGACTTATTACATGTGAACGGCAGCTATACGGGTCGGGGTCATTTTATGCTTTATGCTTATGAGGGTGAAGGAAGTTCTGGTACCGCTTACCTCCAGGCACGAGATAGGTCTGGAACCTCGAGCATTAATTTATAGCTCAGAACCCAATATAATGGAAGTTTGGTTAAAGCTATGAAAATAAGCCCTTTAGGAAATGTAGGTATTGGTACTTCAAACTCCAGTTCGACATTGCATATCCTTTCTTCAAGTACAACTGGTGTATTTGACAATTCTTCAAACGGACGGAAAATTGAGATCAATCCGGGTTCAGGAGTAATAGAAATGACAAATGGCTCTCTCCATCTCAACAGGTCTGCTTCGGGCAATATAACTTTTGCCGGAGGCGGAGGGCAGGTAGCCATAGGAACTTTCACTCCTGATGCTAAACTAACGGTTAAAGATGATGTCCATGCCAAGGAAGTACGTGTTGACCTTTCCGTCCCTGGCCCTGGCTACGTATTTGAACAAGACTACGACCTGCCTTCTTTGGAAAGTATTCAAGGATATTTCCAAGAAAATAAATACCTTGCGGAAGTACCCTCAGCCAAAGAAATGGAAGAAAACGGTATCGATCTGGATGTGATGAACATGTTGCTCTTTAAGAAAGTGGAGGAGTTGACGTTGCATTTAATTGAGCAGGAAAAAAGTATAGTAGAGTTAGAAACAAAGAATAATTAGTATGAGACTATTCGCTAAAACATGCTTAGTAATTTTAATGATCTGTATTGGATATGCAAATGTTAAAGCACAATCGAGTAGATTGGAGTTGGATCCCGGAGGCGGCGCTTCGGGTGATTTAGTAGGATTCAAGGCGGTTGAATCAGGAAACAATACTACAAGCCTTCAAGTATTTAGGAATTTTACTGGTGATGCAAATGATATATCATTTCTGAAGTTCGATAATCAGGGAAACATTCAAATCGATGGTCCAAAAAAGCTATTTTGGGATCCTCAAGGTGCTGCTGGAAGTGATTTTGTTGGGTTGAAAATTTCTGAATCAGGGAATAATACAACAAAGTTTCATATCTATAAGAAGTTTACCAATACCACTTCAGATATAGATTTGTTGACTATTGATGCGGGGGGAAATACAATGCTTTACGGCACGTCAAAGTTATATTGGAATCCTCTTGGAGGTGCCCCGGGTGATATGTACGGAATTAAAGTAACAGAAAGTGGTAATAACACCACCAAGTTTCATCTTGTCAGGAACTTCTCAGATAATGTAGAAGATGTCAATATAATGACTATTAATTCCTCCGGTTTTATTGGAATTGGAACAACTACTCCAAATCAAAGACTGACCGTTAATGGTATGGTTTATTCTACTGAGGTAAAAGTTGATTTATCAGTTCCTGGCCCGGATTACGTCTTCGAAGAAGACTACAACCTTCCTTCCTTAGAAAGCATTCAAGGCTACATCAAAGAAAACAAACACCTTCCTGAAGTGCCTTCGGCCAGAGAAATGGAAGAAAAGGGTATTGATCTGGGGGTAATGAATATGCTGTTATTGAAGAAGGTAGAGGAGTTGACGTTGCATTTGATAAAGCAGGATAAGATCAATAAAGAACAGGCTGAAGAGATAGCTGAGTTAAGGAAGCTGATTGAGAAAGAATAAATAATGTTTGATGTGCTATGGGTTCCGCCTTTAGGGGCTAGGGGTAGCGCTGGAAATGGATTATTTCATGCATGGGATTCCAAGATGACTATTGATGCGAGTCTCCAGGATTAAACTCCAGTTGGTCAAACTAGTGTTGAGGTAGTTTAGTTCGAGGCCCCGGCTCAGAGGCCGGGGACTTAGCAACCTAATCTCTTCTCAAAAAAATAAAATCTCCTCCCTCATCACCGGCCTGACCGATAGGACCGTATTGAGGGACTTGCCCGTTTGGGCTGTTATTAATAACGGCTACCTTAAACGATTGGAAAAGCTGTTCCGCAGATAGTAGTGGGGCTTGGTTGTTTGCCAGGTTTCGGTTCAAGTATTGAATAAAAACACTTTTATCGGGAACGGTTTTTAGCGCTCCACTGGTCATGGCTTTACGACTGGGCAGTTTATACATTTCTAAAATGGCCCTTGAGTTGGTGAATACCGCTCGTTCCTTAAAAATGCTTCCGCTAAAGCATGCATCCGTCACAAGTAAAGTATGTTTGGATTTAATACCACTGATGTAATCTCTCAAAGTACTGTTGGAAAGCCATTGGGCCTTAGAATCTAACCGGGCATCGCTGGGTAGCCAAAAACCCTGTTTCAGTCGCTCATCCCAAATGCCATGGTCGGCATAAAAGATGAAAAGGTTATCACGTTGTTCAATTTCATGTGCCAGCTTATCGAAGGCCTCAATAATATCTGCTCGATTCGGGTTTTTAAGCAAACGGATGTCTGCTTTCTCAAACGTATAATTAGCATTTAATACCTGTGCAAGACCTGTTGCGTCCGAAACCGGATTGTCAAGATCCTGGATGTTTTCGTCTTGATAGTCTTCTACCGCAATCACAAGCGCATAGTATTTTCTATCAGACAAGGCCTTTACCAGTTCAACTCCTTCAAAGTCGTCTTTCTGAATATGATCAGGTTTTCCACTAGTAACTAGCGTAGCAGATACAATCGTTTCAATTTCTTTTTTGAAAAGCTCTACTCTGCCTGAGGCGCCTGGCAGACAGGTATTAAAGGCCAGGGTACCTTTCCATTTACCACTTAAAATATCTGCTCCGTCTCTATTACTGAAGGTCAGATCGGATTTGGACAAACAGGAAAGCGCGCCTACCTTGTAAATAAATTCAGTGCCTGTTACAGAAAGCTTACTGCCTTTTAAAGTACCTTCAATAACCGCTTTAGTGGAGTCATTCTTATTTTTGGTGTAGATAAAACCGGTTACTTTATCTCCTGTCTGTTTTAACTCGTAGGTTGTTTCATATTGTGTATTAACAAAGTAAGAGTTCCCGTTCCACGTACCGGAGACATCAATCCCTTGTCCATACGAAATTACACTTAGAAGATGTAGCAATAAATAGGGCACGTTACGCATGACAACGAATGGGTTTAACGTTAAATATAAAAAGTGTTCAGATAGTAACCGTAAATACAGACTGTCAGCCTGACAGTCGCAAAAGACCTTTAATGACTATATGGCCGATTTAATCATGAGGAACAAATATTGATTGAGAGAGTGAAAACAGGAGGAATTATGAGATACGATAAAGACAGAAATTGGGTTAGGAGTGTGTTGAAAACTTCTGATATCATGAATACCTTAAACGGCGGTATGAGTCAACCTGAAACAAATATTGTGCGGAATACAGATCACTATTTAATTACGTTGAAAGTTCCGGGCGTTAACCTGGATAACGTGAAGGTAGAAATCGTTGATAAGCACGTTATATTCCATCATATCATCGACTTTAATGATCTGGATGATTCAAGTTTGAATATACCTCATGTACTGGCTGCTTATCCACTAACTGCTGACGTAGACTACAACAACATTTCAGCTGCCAGAGAAGATAAAGCATTAATAGTGAAGCTTCCCTTTAATGAGCTTTCTAATGGCTATCATAGGGAAGTTAATGTACTGAAATAATCTGCTTATCAAACATCTTGTAACGTAATAAAGATATCCTGTACTGGTTAAGCGATTTATCCAAAATTGCAATGATTCCTATATATCGTTTAGCAAAAGATTTGTTTGTGGATACTTGATTATTATTCTCGCAGGCTTCGGTAATTGTGATCCTTCATTTTTGGCTTGATCCAAAACGAAGCAAAAAAAACAAGACTATAAGTAAATGACTAAATTTCAACGTTTTATACGAATAAATCACAAACTCGCTTCCGCTCAAACAATGTGATTTATTCGTATAAAACGTTGAAATTTAGTCATTTACTTATAGTCTTGTTTTTTTTGCTTCGTTTTGGATCAAGCCAAAAATGAAGGATCACAATTACCGAAGCCTGCGAGAATAATA
>JBCCSU010000325.1:0-5088 GCA_039199635.1 Bacteroidota bacterium
CCCAAGAGGAGGTATCTTGCTTAAGGTAACTGTAGCACCCAAGTTGAGCAATGCATAGACCTGGAATATACAGTAACGAAAAGATTAACGTTGACTTCATCATTTTGATCATTCTTCTAGTCAGTAATAAATAAACAAACCTGAATCATCTACTTTTACTTGGAATCTTTTCAGATCATCCGTACGATTTTGACATTCTGTACCTGTTTTTAGATTAAATCTGTAAAAGTGTAAGGGACAAACTATTTCACCATAAGGTGTAATTTGTCCTTTGCTCAGGCTTTCGCGCTGGTGGGGACAAAGATCAGAAACTGCAAAATATTCATTATTGAACTTCACCAGACATAGTTCTCTTTTGCCTATCAGAACCATTATTGTGTCTCTATCAGCAAACTGAGAGTTAGCGGTCTCTGGTGAATCAAAGACTTTTACCCACTTCATTCACCTCTAAATAACCTTTTCTTTTCTTCTAACCTACTAGGTCTAGTGAAGGTCATCACATAAGCTTCTTTAAGTGATTTGGAATTCTTGATGTCTTTCACAATATCCATCCATTCGTGAAAGCAAAGGTATACGGGGTTATATGAATTTACAGGGCGAGTGATGCCATAATCTGCTTGTTCCTCTTCCGGTTGGAACGTACCGAAGATCCTATCCCAAATGATGAAAGTAGAACCGTAATTTTTATCGAGGTACTTATCGTTACGCGCATGGTGAACTCTATGATGCGAGGGTGTGGTAAAAATGTACTCTATGGGTCTAGGTAGTTTCCTGATATATTCAGTATGGATCCAGAATTGATAAAGTACTTCTATCTGATGACAAATAAAAAATACAATTGGGTGAAAGCCCGCCAACGCTACCGGAATGAAGAAAATAATCTTAATATGCTGAGTCCAACCTAGTCTAAAAGACACTGACCAATTATATTTCTCTGAGGAATGATGAGTTACATGCGTGGCCCACCAGAAGCGATTTTCATGTGCGATTCTATGAGCCCAATACCGCCAAAAATCAATCCAAACCAAACAAAGAATAAACGACCACCAAGTATAAGGTATGCTCCACGGCACTAGATTATAAAAGAAAAGAATGATACCGAATGTAACTAATTTAATTCCAGCACTGATCGCTACATTAATTAAACCTATAGCCGTAGCCGCGATAGTATCTTTGCCATCGTAATAGTTTCGTTTTTTATAAAAACTTACCACCCATTCTATAATGACCAGGCTAATCATAACCGGAGCCGCATAAAGAATGATGTTGGGCAGATCCATAGCCAGCACCTGCTCTATGGTAAGCTTTTCTTTTTCCATCAAATAGTATTGTTGAAATAAAAAGACAATCTTACTACAGGATATTGGGAAATGCCAATGGCGAATGCTTTATTTAAAATTGAATATGGAAACAATAGATGCTTAGAATACATCAACAACCATTCATTCAAGAAGTCGTTGACGGTCGATTAAAAAGTATCCGTCTTTTTATAAAGCGAGAGGATGTAATTCATCCCTATGTTTCGGGCAACAAATGGAGAAAACTTAAGTATAATCTATTAAAGGCACAGAATGAAGGTTACGATACCCTATTGACTTTTGGAGGTGCTTATTCAAATCATATCTATGCTACAGCTGCTGCGGCTAACGAGGTTGGCTTGAAATCCATAGGTATCGTTCGTGGTGAGGAGCTAGAAAACAAACCCTTAAATAGCACTTTGGCCTTTGCCCAAGAACAGGGGATGAAACTGTACTTTGTAGAACGGTCTACGTATCGTAGTAAGACAGATGAATCCTTTTTGAACAGATTGAGTGAAGAATTTGGTCGTTTTTTTTTGATCCCTGAAGGAGGAACAAATATGCACGCGGTAAAAGGGGCTGCTGAAATAGTAGATGAAGAAGTAAGGTCTTTTGATTACGTATGTTGCTCTGTTGGAACCGGTGGCACAGTAGCTGGTATTATTCAGGGTATGGAAGGCCAGGGAAGAGTGCTTGGCTTTTCGGCTTTAAAAGGCGATTTTTTAATCAACGCAGTTCAACAGTTAATTGGTGAGAAGTCGCCGCTGACTAACTGGAAAATTATAAACGATTATCACTTTGGTGGTTATGCAAAAACCGAAGCGCGGCTTTTGAACTTCATCAGAGATTTTGAATCTGATCATAAAGTGCCTATTGAACCGATTTACACTGGGAAACTACTATTTGGGATTTATGATATGGTGAGTAGCGGTTTTTTTGAATCTCAAACGAAAATTTTAGTAATTCATACCGGAGGGCTTCGTCATTAACTAACATAAAAAACCTGCATCACAGGTTACTACAGACCTCTTTTTCGTATTCCTTATTGGCTTTAATTATGAAAAAACTATCGATTAGGATAGCCCTACTCACGGCGATCTGTTGGGGGGTATGGTGTCCACTGTATTCAGAAAATTCCTTACCATTTACCAATGGTTTTCTAGACCTTTCTGATTTTCACTATAGATCAAAAGGTAGCATAGAATTAAATGGCATTTGGGAATTTCATTGGAATGAGTTGATTGACCCAAATGAAATTGTATCAGCTACTCATTCACCAGAGTATGTTTCCCTTCCTGGTGTTTGGAATGGAGTAAAGACTGGTGAAATTACGCTTACGGGTCAGGGTTTTGCTACCTATCGTTTAAAGGTAAGAGGTTCTTTTAAGGGTGAACATCTTGCTATTGAAATGCCTGCCGTTTACAATGCATATAAGCTTTGGGTGAATCAAGTTGAAGTAGCTAAGAATGGTTCTCCAAGCTCTTCATTTGAAACTTCTACACCACAATGGCTTCCGCTTACTGAGGATTTTTATTCTACCAGTGATACACTGGATATTGTTATTCATGTTTCCAACTTTCGGCATGAAAAAGGGGGTATATCGGAGCCTATTGTGCTGGGAACTTTAGAAGCGCTGAGCCAAAGACGTGCAGCGCGACTGTCAGCTAATATTCTGGAGATAATTGGTTTAACTGTTATTAGTATAGCATTTTTGATCTTCTATTTTGCCTCAAAACGAGATATAAGCTTAATGCTATTTAGCGGGTTATGTCTTGATTGGGCTTTACGAGCTTCTTGTACGGATCTGTATCTACTTGTTTGCTACTTCCCCAACTTCAATTGGTCTGTAGCGATGAAGCTTGAATACATGACACTTTACATTGCGGTAATTCTTGGAACAATGTTCATAGCTAAAACATATCCAAATGAGTCTAATAAGATATTTAGAAACTTGGTGGCGGTGGTTTCCGGTGTTTTTATTTTGGTAACTCTTCTAGTCAACACTGTAATGGTATCTTATCTGCTTACACCATTCTTGATTTTTGCCGCTTTAATAATGCTTTATGTATTAAATATAGTTTTAACCGCAGCAATTAATAATAGGGCGGGTGCCGTATATAGTAGTTTAGGAGCAGTATTCCTGATTTTAGTTTGGTTTTACGATCTCTTAGCCTACCATAGTTTCTTCGAAATAAATCACATCCTTTTAAGCTTTGGGTATCTTCTAACATTCTCCACTAATGCGATGGCTCTTATCTACAAGAAAAAGAAAACTCAAGCTACTGCAAAAAACTATTCTTAACGTGTAGCTGGTATTTATCCAAATAACTCACCAAATACCTGATTAAGCTTTGAAAAGGCTATAACTTCTATTTTGAACTTGTTCAGATCCAATCCTTTTATTCCATATTTAGAGATATAAATTTCATCAAAGCCTAGTTTTTCCGCTTCTGCAATACGCCCTTCTAATCGGTTTACTGATCTCAATTCTCCACCTAATCCTACCTCCGCGGCAAAACATACTTTTTCTGAAATAGTAATTTCTTCCAAAGAGCTGACTACCGCTGCACAAACCGCAAGATCAATTGCCGGATCTTCTACCCTAATTCCACCTGCCATGTTCAAAAAAACATCTTGTAAGCCTAGTCTAAATCCACATCGTTTTTCTAAAACAGCGAGCAACATGTTAAGTCGTTTACCATCAAAGCCAGTGTAAGTGCGTTGAGGAGTGCCGTAAGCAGCATTACTGACTAAAGCTTGTATTTCAATTAATAATGGCCGGTTCCCTTCTACGGTAGCGCCAATAGCCACTCCGCTGATATCAGAGTCCTTTTGGGAGATTAATATTTCTGATGGGTTCGTTACTTCTCTGAGCCCGGTACCCAACATTTCGTAAATTCCCAATTCAGAGGTTGACCCAAACCTATTTTTGGTAGTTCGTACTATACGATAAGTTAAATGCCGATCTCCCTCGAATTGCAATACTGTATCCACCATATGCTCAAGCACCTTTGGACCTGCTATAGCACCATCTTTAGTGATATGGCCTACTAAAAATGTAGGTGTAGCTGTTTCTTTTGCGAATTTAATCAGCTCAGCTGTACATTGCTTTACTTGAGAGACACTACCCGCCGCAGAGTCTACCTGCCCTGAATTCAGTGTTTGTACAGAATCTATTACCAATAGATCAGGATTGAGTTGCTCAATTTGCGTAAAAACAGCATCTGTTGACGTTTCTGCCAAAATGTAACAGCGGTTTTCTACGTTAGACGTTTCCATACGGTCGGCCCGCATCTTAATTTGCTGCTCACTTTCCTCTCCCGATACGTACAATACTTTTAGCGAAAGGCTTAAAGCTACCTGTAACATTAAGGTGGACTTTCCTATGCCGGGCTCACCCGCCAACAACACTACCGCTCCCGGAACCACACCACCTCCAAGTACCCGATCTAACTCTGTATTTCTACTTTTGACTCTCACCTCTTTATTTGAGGTTACTTCGGAGATGAGAGTAGGCTTTACGGTAACATTAGACTTAGAATGTTTCCAGTCATGTTTATTCGATGAAGGCTGTATTTTTTCTTCTATAAACGTATTCCATTCTGAACATGCAGGGCACTTACCTAGCCATTTCGCTGACTCATAGCCACAGTTCTGACAGAAAAAAGAGGTTTTGGTTTTAGCCACAGTAATAAGCTGAATTACAAATAAACTTTATATTCTGAACACTAAACATGCTAAGTAGAAAATTATCTCAGAATGACTTTAGCTCTTTTCTTTTCTACAAAAA
>JBCCSU010000326.1:0-5084 GCA_039199635.1 Bacteroidota bacterium
ATTTAAAAAAGTAAGTGTTTAATGTTGTATAGCCGCTTATTTAAGAATCAAAACGTTTAAGTAATTTCACGCCTTTAGAAATTTAATAGATGACTATAATTCAATTTGAATATATTATTGCTGTAGATAATTATCGTCACTTTGGAAAAGCCGCTGAAAGCTGCTTTGTTACTCAGCCTACGCTCAGTATGCAAATCCAAAAATTGGAGGATCAATTAGGTGTACAAATATTCGACAGAAATAAACAGCCCGTTGTTCCTACAGGACTCGGAAAAAGAATCATAAATCAGGCTAGAGAGGCGGTAAAAAGTGCTAAAAAAGTTCAGGAACTTGTGTCTAACGAAAAAGACGAACTAGCGGGGGAACTGAGCATAGGTATTATTCCAACCCTTTCACCCTACTTATTACCTCTTTTTATCCATAGCTTCATAGATAAATATCCGAAAATTAATGTCAAAGTAAGAGAACTGGTTACGGATCAAATCATTGAAGATCTCAAAAAAGAAACATTAGATGTAGGTCTCCTCGTTACACCTTTAGAAGTGGCCGGGATGCGAGCGCTCCCCTTATTCTATGAGAACTTTTACGGATATGTAAATCACAGAGAAGCGCTTTTCAAAAAAGACCTGCTTTCTGTAGAAGACGTTTCAAAAAGTGAACTATGGCTGTTAAATGAAGGGCATTGTTTCAGAGATCAGGTGCTAAATATCTGTAGTTTCTACAGTGAACACAACGGCAGGTTTAAGTACGAGAGTGGTTCTTTAGATGCCTTAAAAAGAATAGTTGATAAACATGGTGGGTTAACACTCTTACCGGAATTAGCTACCTTAGATTTTGACCAAACAAGTAAACTGAAGCTGAAAAAATTTACGTCTCCGCAGCCAATAAGAGAAGTCAGCTTGTTTGTACATGAGCACTTCTTAAAAAGAAAAATAATTGAAGCTTTACGTTCAGAGATATTAGCTGCTATCCCGGATTATGTAGAGGTGGAAAAAAACGGCGAAGTAATAAAATGGAAATAAACACAGATAATAAAAATACAATTGCTATTCATAGTGGATCGTTAGAAGATGAAATCCATAAAGGAACAATATCCCCGGTTTATCCCTCCACTGCATACGATTATGTGGACGTAGATAGCTACGCCTATCCCAGGTACTTCAATACACCGAACCAAAAGGGAGTTGTAAAAAAGATATGTGCTCTTGAAAATGGTGAGGATGGTATCCTCTTTAGTTCTGGAATGGCAGCTATTACTACCGTTCTATTTGGTTTGCTCAAAAAAGGGGATCATGCCGTTTTTCAAAATGATCTATACGGTGGTACTCATAACGCTATTACTTCTCAAATGAAAAGGTTTGGCATTGAGTTTACACTTGTGGATAGCATGGATTACAGCGAATATGAAACAGCCATTCAAAAGAATACAAAGCTGATCTACGTAGAAACTCCCTCCAATCCTTTATTGAAAGTAATGGACTTAAAGGGAATAAGTGAACTAGCCAAGGCTCATGGGCTTTACACCATGATCGACAACACATTTGCTTCTCCTATTAATCAAAATCCGATTGACTTTGGAATGGATATCGTTATTCACAGTGGCACAAAATATTTGGGTGGACATAGTGACCTGTGCTGCGGGGTAATGATTTCGACTAAAGAGATTACCGAGACGGTCTGGAATAGCTCCATAAACTTTGGAGGCAGTTTAAATGCGCAAATGGCTTATTTGCTAGAAAGAAGTTTGAAAACCTTAGGCTTAAGAGTAAAACAGCAGAACGCTAATGCGCAAGAAATCAGCGAATTTTTATCAGAGCATGATCAGGTAGGTGGTGTTTTTTATCCTGGGTTACCCAATCACCATGGTCATGCCATTGCAAAATCTCAGATGATGGGATTTGGCGGAATGCTTTCTTTTGAGATCAATTCTGATCCTAACTCATTTGTCAAAAAGCTAGATTTAATTAAATCTGCAATGAGTTTAGGAGGGGTAGAATCCACCATAACTTGTCCCGCACAGACATCCCATTCAAAAATATCTGCTGAAGAGCGTGCCAAGGTGGGCATAAAGGATGGCTTACTTCGCCTTTCTGTGGGTATTGAAGATGTGCAGGACCTCATCGCTGACCTGGATCGTGCTTTGAATTCGTAATCGTGCTGCCCGCTGAAATTCATTCGTTTTGCAAAACAGAATTTGGTACTATTCACTCATTTCAGACATGCGCTGGTGGTTGCATTAATAACGGGGGTAAACTCAGAACCTCATCCGGTACTTTTTTTATAAAATGGAATTCATCCACTTTATTCCCTCAAATGTTTTTAAAAGAAAAAAGTGGGTTAGAACTACTGGCAAGTTCAGCATCCTTAAGAATACCATCCGTTATTGCTATCTATGAAGGGGATGGTCAAAGCTGCTTACTATTAGAATATTTGGAATCCGCCCCGAAAAAATCGAACTACTGGCAAAATCTGGGGATAGGTCTTGCAAGAATGCATCTAATAACTTCACACGCATACGGCTTAGAAACAGATAATTTTATGGGTTCATTGAGGCAGTCAAACCGCTACACAGAAAGCTGGACTGATTTTTTTACTAACGAACGTATTCTACCACAGGTAAAACTGGCGCGGGATCACGGAAGAATACAGCAAAAAGAAGCAGATTCAATAGAAACCCTTTGTAAAAAACTACCTGAACTAATCAATATCGAAAGGCCGGCACTTACCCATGGGGATCTGTGGAGTGGCAATATTATGACAGATGAGCTAGGAGAACCTGCTTTAATCGACCCAGCAGTATCCTTTTGCCATAGAGAAACCGATATTGCTATGACCACCCTTTTTGGGCGGTTACCGGAGGAGTTTTACCAGGCATACCAAAGTGAATATAAGCTCGAATCAGGCTGGAACAAGCGTATTGATATATATAATTTATATCCGCTCCTTGTACATGTTAATCTTTTTGGTAATAGCTACCTCAGCCAGGTTATGCAAATCACCAAGCGCTTCAACTAAAAAAATAGTACTTTTTTACAAGCTAACTAGTTGCCTTCTAGCTGCTGGTCCTGAATCTTATCTACCACCACCCGTTCATCCCTATTGGCTAAAACCCAGGCCGTATAGTACACAAGCTTTGTTCTCTTGGTTAATAAATCAAACTCTATCTTATCCACCGTATCGGATGGCTGATGGTAGTCATCATGGACTCCATTGAAATAGAATATGATCGGAATATTATTTTTGGCAAAATTCCAGTGGTCAGAACGATAGTAAATCCTGTCAGGATGGTTTTCATCGTTATAGGTGTAGTCCAATTCTAAATTTGTGTAAGTGGAATTTACTTTCTCGCTGATCTCATGAAGTTCACTTGAAAGTCGGTCGGAGCCTACTAGGTAAACATAATCCAGGCTATCCTTGTGTTCCGGGTCCACACGACCTATCATGTCAATATTTAAGTCCACAACCGTATTTTCAAGAGGAAAAACAGGATTGTTAGTGTAATATTCCGAACCTAATAAGCCCTTTTCTTCACCTGTTACTAGCATGAATAAAATACTTCTTCTAGGACCATCGCCATTCGCCTTTGCCTCTACAAAAGCCTCGGCGATTTCCATTACAGCAGATGTACCTGAACCATCATCATCGGCACCGTTAAAAATATAGTCTTCATTTCTACCGATATGATCATAGTGGGCGGTAAGCACAACCAACTCATGCTTTAAGTCAGTACCTTCTAGGTAGCCCAGCACATTCTCACTAAATACTTCTTTCACTTGCTGCTCAGTTTGATAAGAAAACTTGCCCTTTTTGATCTTTTTCAAGCTACCGGTCTTGCCGGCATCTACCATTTTATCGATGGTAGTATTTAGCATTTTAGCCGCTACACTAGGTGAAATAAAAAAAATACCAGGATCCTCCGATTTAGATTGTGGTTTTTCGAGTTTTAGGCTTCCTGAAGATAAATAGTTCTCAAGTAATTGACTGTAAGAATCAAAACCTTCATCATTTTTATGGGTTACCACCAGAGTGATGGCTGCACCCATCTCCATAGCTAGTGCGTTGGGCTTTCTCCAGCCCCTGGGGTTATTTACCATTACGATGACAGCCTTTCCTTCAGGTTTTATTTGTTTGAAATCAGTCGCCGTTCCCCTTCCGGCAAAAACTACTTCCAGTTCTTGGGACCCATTTGAATTATTAGTGCCATAGTAAACCACCTTTTCAAAATTGGAAAAAGTATCGTCATTTACCGTTAGAGAAATGTTTCCCGGTACTGCCCTATACAAAGGTACAGTCTGGTAATATCCACCACTCCCTTGATTATTGACCGGTCCCTTTATACCCAGCCTTTCAAAATGGTCTCGGATAAAAGCAGCTCCCATTTTTTGCCCTCTTTCACCGGTTTCCCTTCCTTCCATAGCATCGGAGGCTAAAATGGATAATTTATCCTGTAATTCCTCTTTAGTAATACCTTCCGCATACTTCACAGCATCCTCTTCAGGTTGGGCAAAAGTTGCTGCCCCAAAAAAGATTCCAAAGGCTGTTATTAATAGTCTTTTCATAGTTTTCAATACTTAGGTCGTGAAGTTATTTAATAACACCTTGAAAACAGTCTCCACTTATAAAATTATGAATTTACAGGCTCCTGTAAGAGTAGGAACCAAATGATGATTTTATTGTTAATCAAGGAGTTTTTTTATGGCATAAGTCCTTAATTTTGCTGAGTTATAAGAAAAGCTAAAAACAGTATATCAATATCATTTAAAGGGATCAGGATGAAGTTAAAGCTACAGGAGTTTGAGAGATTTGATACAAGGCATAATGCTCCAAATGATGAGCAAGTGGCCAAGATGTTGGAAGTAGTAAAAGCCAACTCTATCGAGGATTTGATAGACGAAACTATACCTAAGAATATTCGCTTAAAAAAAGAGTTTGACTTGCCTGCGGCTAAAAGTGAATTTCAATTTTTAGCTGATTTTAAAAAGCTTGCCGAAAAAAACAGAGTTTTCAAATCATTCATAGGTGCAGGTTATTACAATACTATTGTGCCACCAGTTATCTTAAGGAATATTTTGGAAAATCCAGGG
>JBCCSU010000327.1:0-5080 GCA_039199635.1 Bacteroidota bacterium
GTAGTGGTTATAGTCAAAGATAACGAGTTACCTCCCAAAAGGTTAGATTGTTAAGTGATCGTAATGATTTGACAATATATAGTTAAAGCTAACAGTAGTACTCACTAAGTTGTAAATAACCGCTGAGCTAAATAAAGTTTCTACTTAGGAAATCATAAGCGTTGGTAGACATAAGCTTTTCAACAATTTCCATTGGATTCAACTGATTTCGTGACTGTAATTTACCGCCTTGATCATTCATGTAGTTGTAAGCATGCTTTTGTAGTTGATTCTCCAAGCGCTCAAGATGACTAGCAGTCCAGAATTCATTTACGGGATCTATGATGCCATCGAAATCAGAGCCTATGCCCAAAGTGTCCCAAGCATCCATGCCTCTTTCATCTAGCACTTCAGCTGCATGCTGAATGTTATTCCAGATTAGTTTTGAACGATAGAATGCTGCATCACCACGACGTTCCTTCTTTTTTATAGCCTTAATTTCTCCTTTGCTCGCAACTCTCCTTTCATCAAACTGTAATCCGAAGATTCCGCCTGATTCAGCGATTTTAACAATTTCTTCGTCATAAAAATTAATAGGTTTGGTCATCATTTTCCGTGCTGTAGAAAACTTACTATATCGATTATTTTTATAGCTCTTAAGACCATTCATTGCCCCATGACTAACAACCAAGGGTATTGTATCATTTGGATATGATGAATTCAGTATTTCGTAGTACTCCTCTCTGCCCAAATCGCTCATATGTTTCAGATCTATAAGAATACGATTACCAGATGTATTGTCTAAGAGTAAGTCAATTACATCTCTCCCCAGCGGTGTTATTCCGGTCCTGATCTTTCGTTTTTGATTGAGCAGTAGCGCACTAATCCCCGAAAAGCTCTTGGCATGACCACAAAGCTCGTTATAGAAATGATGGGCAAGCGTTATGAAAAAGGGCTTACAGTCCCAGCCCTTTATTTTTTCTACATTGGCAATAACTATATTTAGGTCAGCCGTGTCTTTACTTAGGTCTAATCCACAATCTAGTGTATGACCGCCTTCTATACTGACTATTATGCTAATAATGTTTTGCTCCGACTCAACATTGGCTTCTAATTCATCAAAATTTTTGACAATACGGTATTCAAACACGCCTTCGTCCAGAGTTACTTTTTTATGATCCAATTGGAGATAAAATTCAAGCTCTTTGACCATATCATCATAGTAACTAGTCATGTTGCTCAAGTGATCTAACCTGTTCTTCGAAAGTCCTGTTACAAAACCAACTAAAGCATCCGCCAAATTCCCATCCCCTACCCGAGTTTTGACAAACCCTTTTTCCAGAGGGTACAAAGAGGCACAAACCACTTTTACATCACCCTTGGCCAGAGTCGTTAAATCCGCCTGAGTGAATTTTGTTAGGGTTATAGCTTTATTGAGCTCTTTCTCTAAATCTTGAGGTTTGTCCCTAAACCAGATACTATTTTTTTGTTTCCGATTTGGAGAATTAACAAAGCGGGTGCTCTCCTTTAAAAAGCTTTTACCCAAGGGTTTCATAGCAGGATGACAGTGTAGATCGATAAACATGATAATTAAAAGTTAGGTAGAATTTTATGGCTGAAAACTTGTTTTAATTAATCTTTATTAAACTTTTCAGCTATGTTGGCAAAACTGAAACCAAGTGAAAAATAGCCGCCATCATCTTCCACATTTAGGTTAGTGCCCCAGCCTAGAAAAACTTTATTCTTCCAAAATCCGAACTGCACCCCTACTCCGATCTCTACATCATCTTGAGTACTAAAATCCAGGTAGGATACATTGATTCCGATTGATGGCTGGAGGCGTCTGACAAAATCACCAGTACCATCATCAGTGTAGGTCCATTGTAAAGAAACCCCCGGAGCGCCCTTAAAACGCGAAGGAGAGTCATCAGGGCCGCCAGGCGTATTCAGCCTGTTGATAAGCAAAAATGAATCACTGATCCTTTCATTCCACCCTAGTTTTCGTAATACAAACGTACCAATAAGCAGCTTCTGGGGCTCATTTCCTTTATCAGTATACCATAGAACATAGAGCTTTAATTGCGAATCGTCTGGTATGTTTTCCCTCAACAAATCTACCTTACCAATGATCAGTTTCTTGTACAGATAACGGGCGGCGTTAATGGCAAGGTATTCAGCCCAGTCACTCAAAAACTCGGAAGTATTTCCTTTTTTGACTTTTCCACGCTTTAGCTCATAATAGTTACTGGCTTCTCTATATTCACGAATTTCCAGGTTACTTATTTCAGTTACTATGGCTTCAAAACCTTGCATCGCAACTATAAACTCATGGTGCAGAATACTCAACCTATACTTTTGGACATCGTTTATTGAGCCATTGTCCATAGAAGATATTTCATCCATGAATTTTTCGAAATCTGTCTGAATTTTTGACAGTTGTTGTATAACAGAGGTCATGTAAGCATTGCTCTGAGACAAAAAAAGTGAGTCTTTGTGTATGGCTGCCAGAAGTGCTGATTGTGTGTATTGATCTGCGGAAAGAAAATCTTGAACATACTCCTGGAGCTCATTACTATTGGTAATTGCGATTTTAAGCGGTGTCAGATAGGAATAATAAATGGTTTGGATAAGGACTTTGAGACTGTTGGTTGGAAGTTTCCTTTGAACAGAATCTAGGTGTTCCTTTACCTGAGTGATTTGTAAGGTATTTCTCCCGTGAGCATCAGAGATCAACCTTTCTGATGCACTTATATTTGCTAAGCCATAGAGCTGCTGAATAATGTTACCAATCCGATCATTGTCATCATTACTATAGTATTTCAAAGCATTAGCTTTTGGCCGTTCTTTTTCCAAATCTTCTAAGTAGGCGATTAGATTTTTTCTCTGCTCAGTACTTAGGTCATCTGGCCCGGATTCAGCCCAGACAAGAATATCCGAAATTGGAATAGAATCTGAGCGGTTCGAAAAAGCCTCCGGTCTAGTAAATCCGTCACCATAAAACAACCTCAGTGTATTATCAAGTTGTGTTAGTGATAATAAATGATTTCTTTCTGCCTTTAAGTACTGCTCTTCTTTAAGGTTTATGTAATCAAGCGCTTCTTTATATAATACTTGCCCCATATCTACGGACGAATTCTTCCAATCGGGGAAATCAGTTACGACTCGCAATCTTCTAACCAAGTCCTTATAGTCGCTCCTCTTTTGGAGTTCATATACTTTGTAGAGTGCAGTAAGCAACCGCATAGAAAATTCGTATGGCGATAAGGACTTTGTTCCTACAGCGGTATGATCTGAACCAATGACAGAATAGGGAGATATCTCTATAGGTTTAGTGTTTTCGCCCGACACCAGTTCGGCATGTAGTGAAATATTACCCTCAAAATCAATCTCCTGCTTTAATGCATCCAGCTTAAATTGAACGATTACTTCACTTCTTGAGTCAATGACCTGCCGAAATTGTGAAAAATTATTCCATATGGTATCTGCCTGTTGGCGCTTTCGCCGTTGCTCTTTCACAACCAAAAATCGTCGAGGATCTACATTGGGCACACGTTCTCCCCTAGGGTCATTGCCGTAGCCTTCAAAATAACTTGTGCGGTTAGAGTTATAATAGGTATAAGCTTTATCATGAGGCTTGCCTTCATACAAATTAAGTGTAAGGCCTTTTTTAATGCTCATCAAATGACACACCTTTTGTAGCGCCTCTTTCCTCAAATTACGATTGTAGTCTTCTGGGCAGCAATCCAGCTCGTTTGGCTCTTGTTCTTTGTAGAATTCCACCAGGTATTCTGTAAGATTGATAAAAAGTAGGCTTTCGTGCTCGTCTTTATTTTTATCACGTAAAAAAGTGTTCATCTCATTTCGTAGTGCTCCTTCCCAGTATTCTGGCCAGTTCTTTTTGGTTTCAGTAATTATTGTGTCTAAAGTGGCGGGTATTGATAACGAGATTTTATCCTCTTCAACATGGTTTTTCAGAAGCATGGTCAAATCGAGTTGGCTGAACTTGCTAACGGTTCCATCTTCACCTAAAGTCACTTTAATACATACTCCGAAAACAGCCTGGCAGCTAGTTTCCAAATACAATTCACCCTGTTTTAAATGGGCGGGAAGGGTACGTGCGCTATTATCCTTAAAGAATTTTTTTAATTGAGAGCCATGGTCATCGATAATAAAAAGCCTGTCTTTAATGATCTTATCGCTAGGATCTGGACTTAACATTAAAAAGTTTACATCTTCAGTATATTGACCGTAGGTAGCGGTACATAGTGCGATAATAAGTAATAGTATGCTAATGCTTTTCATGTCCTAGAATTTGTAGCTGATATTAAACCGTGCCGAAAGTATAAGCTCGTCACGTGATGCAATATTTTTTCTAATCCGCTCTTCGACGATGATGACATTAAGCTCTGGCTCAATTAAAACTTTGCCTTTAAATGGTGTTATCATTCCTTTTACGCCCACGTCAAAATATTCAGCCTGCTTTAACAGACCAGATACATTGTTAGTCAAATTATTATCTACAGGTTCTACCAGCAGTAAATCGAAATTGCCATATAGGCTGATTTTACCGGGTAATGGAAGTATTTCTATGCCAGTGCGCATTAGTAAAGTGAAAAAATCATAATCCACTGGGATAGGGTTGACTGGCAAGTAGCTGCGCCCGTCTTGGTGATAATTTATAATAAAATCGGCATTAAAAGCCAACTCATAGTAGGAATGGGCAGATTCTTGTGGAAATAATTTACTGTAGCCCAGATCAAAACTTATAAGCTCACTGAAAGGCATGATTAAGATGTTGTTGGTTTCCTGAGCATCTTTAGGGGGCGATGAGGTCAGATCATACAAACCAATGCTCACCCTCAGCTCTGAAAGTGACTTGGGGAAGTAAGGAATGTAATTGAATGCTATGCCGTATGCAAACTGGTCTTCTACGGGCTGGTACCAGCTTTGAAATGATACCAAGTATTCATGCGTATATTCGGATGGCCTATGATCCAACTTTCTGGATAAATGCAAGCCTTTTTGAGCAAAAGCCACAATAACCGTACTCATTACAAACAGGAGTAGTAATAAAGTCCTTTTCATTTAGTGTTACCATTGA
>JBCCSU010000328.1:0-5071 GCA_039199635.1 Bacteroidota bacterium
GACAACTTCACAGCTTATCCAACGGATTTGCTGTGTGTGAGAAATAAAGAAAAAAGAAAATTAGTGCCTAATTGCTAGGTTTTTAACATAGAAACTCACATTAGGTTACTTCTTCTGCATTTACCAGGAATTATCCCGCCTATATTTTAACGTATTTTCATTCGCTTGTTGGAGTTACCAATTTTAGGGGGTTGTTTATTAACCAGCTATCAATAATGCCTAATTAAACAGCTAGTTGAAGTGATTTTTAACAATGGTATTGATATGCTCTGAAGTGAGTGGTTTTGAGATATATTCGTTGACGTACTTATAAGCCTTGGCTTTTTCTATATCTTCTTTATAAACAGATGAACTAAGCATACAGATAACGATTTCCTTTTTAAGCTTAGGAATGATCTTTTCTTCAAACTCATCGAGAAAATCCCAACCGTTAATGACTGGCATATTTATATCTAAGAATATCAGATCAGGCAGCTCATCCTCATTTTCAACGTTTTGTGACAAATAATCTAGTGCATTACGTGCCTGCTGGAAGTCTATTATTCGCTTAGACAAACCATTGTTCAGAATTACCTTATGATAAATGAAATTCGAGATCTCATCATCATCAATAATCATTACATTCAATAAAAGTACGTCCTGACTTCCCAAACTAATGCTTTCTAAAATAAACTATAAATGTTGTGCCTTTGTTTAAGGTACTTTCTACTTCAATTTTTCCACCCAGAGATTCCACCTGCGATTTTACAATGTACAGGCCCAGTCCTCTTCCCTCCTTGGTATCGTTAAACCGTTGGTACATGTGGAACAGCTTGTCACCCATAGCATTGAGATCCATGCCCAGTCCGTTATCTCTTACCTTCAATATAATATACTCTGCTAATTCAGCCGTCTCTAGCTTTATCTCCAGCGGTACCTCTCTTCGGTATTTTAATGCATTAGTAATTAGATTTTGCATAATACTCTCAAGTACACTCGCTTCAAATATTACATCAGGTGCCGGATCAAAGCAATACGTTACGTTGGCTGCTTCTTGCTCTATTTGGGTTTCCAGTGCTCTTCTCACCAAATTCAGCACATCTTCAAAATATATTTTTTGAGTAGGTAGAGTTTTTACTTCTTTTATGTCCACAAGCTTTATCAAGTCATTTAAGCTTTCTTTTAGTTGGTCAACTGACTTCAATATTTTGTGATATATCTGCTGGTTATCGGGTGTATCTCCTTGTTTCGGGTCATAAAAGCCCAGCAACGTATCCAGATTCACTACGGGAGCCCTAAGGTTATGAGAAGTGATATAGGCGAACTGTTCTAGTTCTTTGTTAGACTTCATTAATCGTTCAGCCAGTACTTTAAGATCTTGCTCTGCCTTTTTTCGTTGGGTGATAAACTCAGTAAATATAATAGCACCTCCTATGGAATTATCTTTCCTGTACCACGGTCGGGCTTCCCATCTCAGCCAATGGTTTTCACCCTTTTCATCTACAAAATAGTCTTCCTCATTGATCTCATAGGCTCCTTTCAGTGCGCGTTGGTGTACCTTTTTCCAGTAATCACTCACATCAGGGAATAAGTCATAATGATTTTTTCCAATGACTGATTCAGTGGTTATTCGAGCTTCTTTTTTCCACCAATCATCTAACCATTTACTGCTACAGCCAATGTAATTCATGCTGTTATCAAACATAGCTACAGCTGCCGGGGCAAACTCAATAAATTGTTTGAGCTTCTTTTCAGAATTCTCAATTCTTTCCAGGTTTTCCCGCTGATACGTGACATCACGAATTACCAATAAAACTACTTGCCTGGATTTCCATTGAAAAGGAACGGCTATTGACTCACCGATGAAACTTGTATTGCCAAAGCCTTTGATACGGAAAGTGTAAGGTTCTCCACGTTTCCCGGTAGACACTATTTCCTTAAATCGAGCCTCAATACCTGGCTGCTCCTCAACAGGAATGAATTCTTTAGTATGCTTACCCAGAATTTCGTCAGCTGAATTTGCACCTAAAAGATGAATAGCTCTTTTATTTACAAACACAATCGTGGTATCCAGTTCCTGAATAACAATAGCGTTAGGTGAGTTTTCCACTAACTTACGGTTAAGCTCCTCACTGGCCTGTAGAGAATGCTCCGCTTCTTTCCTTTCCGTGATGTCCGTTGCTGAACCTATATAGCTGATAATTTCATCTTTTTCCGAAACCTCAGCCGCTATTCGCGCTACTATCCATTTAATATTGCCTTCTTTTGTAATAATGCGAAACTCAAGATGAGAAACCTGTTGGCCAGATATCGGACGCCACTCCTTTTCAGTCGTTTCACGATCGTCAGGATGAATGGTATTTAACCATCCACTACCCAAAGTTTCATCAAACGAATAACCGGATATTTCCTGCCATTTTTGATTAACGTATACGCATTTACCAGCCTGATCTGCTCTGAAAATAGCAATTGGTGAAACTTTGTCAATTATAGATAACATTCAGACTTTCAGATTATTTACTCGTATTGCCGGCAGATTAAGAGTTATGCAGGAATTCCACTCAATTTAGTAATCAACATTGAAATTACTTTTAAAATATATGCAAACATAAACATGATCTAAGTGTTGAGATAACTAATGGATGAATTATCACGAATTCCAATTTTTCCGCTGAATATACTACCACTACCGGGTGAGTTAATTCCTCTACATATATTTGAAATGCGTTACAGAGAATTGTTAATAGACGCAGAAGAGAAGGAGGTAGATTTTGGTATTCTATATGCCGCTCAGTCCAACAAAGGTAGGATCGGATCACTAGTCCAGTTAGAGTCGGTGATCAAAAAATATGACACCGGGGAATCAGATATAGTAGTCAGGTGCGTTGATACTTTTATTCTGTCAAAATTTTATTCGAGACTTTCTGGTAAGTTATACCCCGGTGGAGAAGTATTCTTCTTAAATGCTATGGATGATATTGATGTTTCTCATTCCCTTAAAACGAATTTTGAAGAATATATGGCTATGAGAAGGATAAAAATGGAAAACAAGCACTATAATATCCATGATATAGCCAACGAACTAGACCTGGATACCACCGATCGATTAAAATATCTAAAACTCCTCACTGCTGATAAGAGGAACAAGTTTGTAAGAGAGAGGCTTCAACTAAGAAAGTTTATTTTGGAACAGGAAGTGAATCAAAAACACACATTCTATCTCAACTAACTACATATTTCTTCTATATTGACCCCCAACTTCAAATAAGGCATTTGTAATCTGTCCTAGTGAGCATATTTTACACGCTTCCATGAGTGCCTCGAAGAGATTGTGGTTTTGGATAGCTGCCTGTTGAATATTTTGAATTTGTTTTTCTGAGTTTTCGCTATTATTCGCATGTAGCGCATCCAGCATTTTTATCTGATATTCTTTTTCTTCCTGTGTGGCCCTGATCACTTCTCGTGGAATGATAGTGGGAGAGCCTTTTGAACTTAAAAACGTGTTAACGCCTACGATAGGATATTCACCAGTATGTTTCAGCGTCTCATAATGGAGACTTTCTTCTTGAATTTTGCTTCGTTGGTACATAGTTTCCATAGCACCAAGTACGCCACCTCGCTCGGTAATTCTTTCAAACTCCACTAAAACAGCTTCTTCTACCAGGTCTGTAAGCTCTTCAATAATAAATGACCCTTGAAGCGGGTTCTCGTTTTTGGCTAGTCCTAATTCTTTATTGATGATCAACTGAATGGCCATGGCTCTTCTTACAGACTCTTCCGTAGGGGTGGTGATAGCCTCATCATAAGCGTTTGTGTGCAGCGAGTTACAGTTATCGTAAATAGCGTAAAGGGCTTGTAGCGTGGTTCTTATATCATTAAAATCTATCTCCTGGGCATGCAGTGATCTTCCCGAAGTTTGAATATGATATTTTAGCATTTGAGATCTGGCATCAGCGTGATACTTTTCACGCATTGCTTTGGCCCAAATTCTTCTGGCCACTCTTCCGATAACTGCATATTCGGGGTCTATACCGTTTGAAAAAAAGAACGAAAGATTAGGAGCAAACTTATTGATATCCATGCCTCGGCTTAGATAATACTCCACATAAGTAAAACCGTTGGACAAGGTAAAGGCCAGTTGTGTAATAGGGTTAGCCCCAGCTTCGGCTATATGGTATCCTGAAATAGATACGGAATAAAAGTTTCGAACACCCTGATTAATAAAATACTCCTGTACGTCTCCCATCAAACGTAAGGCAAACTCCGTGGAGAATATACAAGTATTTTGAGCCTGATCTTCCTTTAAAATATCTGCTTGCACCGTACCTCGTACTGATTTCAGTGTTTTCGCCTTTATTTTATTGTAAGTATCTTGAGGTAATACCTGATCACCAGTAACCCCAAGTAGCATCAACCCCAAACCATCATTGCCCTCTGGAAGATTCCCCTGGTAGCTCGGTCTGTCCTTACCTTTATAAATGGTTGCTATTTTTGCTTCTACTTCTTTTTCAAGACCATTCTCTTTGATATAGAGCTCGCATTGTTGATCAATGGCAGCATTCATAAAAAAGCCCAAAAGCATGGGTGCCGGTCCATTTATAGTCATGGAGACAGATGTTTTAGGGTCAGCTAAATTGAAGCCAGAATATAACTTTTTAGCATCATCTAAGCAGCAAATGGAAACACCGGCATTCCCAATTTTACCGTAGATATCGGGTCTGTAGCCCGGATCGTTGCCATACAACGTTACTGAATCAAATGCCGTAGAAAGCCGCTTAGCTGGCATGGAAAGACTCACATAATGAAAACGTCTGTTTGTTCGCTCTGGCCCGCCTTCACCGGCAAACATCCGCGTAGGGTCTTCTCCCTCTCTTTTAAAAGGATATATGCCTGCTGTGTAAGGAAACTCACCAGGTACGTTTTCTTGAAGGCTCCAATTCAACACATCACCCCAGGCTTGATACTTTGGGAGCGCTACCTTAGGAATTTGGCTATGGGAAAGTGATTCTGTATGCGTTTGGATCTTAATCTCTTTATCCCTGACCTTAAATGAGTAGATAGAATCCTTATACAACTTCTTTTTTGTATTCCA
>JBCCSU010000329.1:0-5057 GCA_039199635.1 Bacteroidota bacterium
CATCGATTGCCCCTTTGGTTGTTTTCCGTATTGGCTTTGGCTTCGTCATGTTGGTCAGTACTGTGCGTTATCTTGTATTGGGTTGGGTAGATGCACAATTAGTGGATCAGGTATTACATTTTAGCTATTATGGATTTCACTGGGTAGAGCCTCTTCCTCGTGCCGGTTTATATGCTGTCTTTTTTTTGATGGTCTTTTGTTGTTTAGGGATCCTTTTTGGCTTTTACTATCGCTTAACGGCTACCTTGTTCTTTCTATGCTTCACCTACATAGAACTTATTGATCTCACCTACTACCTGAATCATTATTATTTTGTAAGCGTAGTTTCTTTTTTAATGATCCTGGTTCCGGCGCATCGTCATTTTTCTATTGATGTCAGGCGTAACCCTACGTTACAACTTACTGAAGTACCCAGATGGACCATTTTGATTTTCAAGCTCCAGATCGCTATCGTTTACTGCTATGCAGGTCTAGCTAAACTCAATTACGACTGGTTATTTAAAGCATTACCGTTGGCTATATGGCTTCCGGCAAAAACCAGTGTACCTGTTATAGGTCCTGTCTTCCAGTATAAAATTACAGCTTACATTTTCAGCTGGGTGGGAATGCTGTTTGACACTTTCATCATTTTTGGATTATTGTATAAAAAAACACGCTGGCTAGCCTATTTAGCGGTAGTGGTTTTTCATGTGCTTACCGGAATTCTATTCCAGATCGGAGTATTTCCTATGGTCATGATCTTCGCCGTAACCCTATTTTTTTCCGATACTTTCCATGAGAAATTCTTAACTAAATTAGCCAGGCTAATTCCCGCATCAACGAAAAGGGCTTTAGAAAATTCTTCCTCGCCGAAAGCGTCCTTTACTGCTAGTAGAGGATTGTCCTGGTTTTTAGTACTCTTTTTTATTGTCCAACTGGTTTTTCCATGGAGGTATTTACTTTATCCTGGCAATATATTTTGGACGGAAGAAGGCTATAGGTTCGCATGGCGTGTGATGCTAATGGAAAAAGCCGGCACAGCTACGTTTTATGTGAAAGACGGGGAAAATGGTAGGGAAGGTTCAGTCATTAATCATCAATTTTTAAACCCGCACCAGGAGAAGCAAATGGCCATGCAGCCGGATCTCATTTTGCAATATGCACACTTTCTGGACGCTTATTATAAGAATCAAGGTATGCGGGATCCTATTGTCCGGGCAGAGGTTTGGGTTACGCTGAATGCTCGCCCTGCTCGGCTGCTCATCGATCCCGCAGTGGATTTATCTGAGATAAATGATTCCTGGGCAGCAAAAGGTTGGATAACCACTTACGATAAGGAATAGATGAAAAAAATACTTCTTTTGCTCATCTCATTATTAAGTGGTTCGACTATTTACAGCCAGGTTTACACTTTATCCGGAAAAGTGACAGATAAGGCAACTTCCGAGCCGCTGGAAGCTACCGTTTTTATCCGATCGCTAAATTTAAATGCCGAAACCAATAGCCAGGGTAACTACCTTTTGAAGGTGCCAAAAGGAGAGTATACTATTGAGGCTTTTAGTTTAAGTAAGGCTATCTACTCAAAGGTGATCAGAATTGAGAAGGATACGGTATTGGATTTTGCACTGGAAGAACTCATCGAAAACCTGGAAGAAATAGAGATTCGCGATAGTCGTGAAACCCCAACAGGAATAGCCCGGTTAAGGGCTGTTGAGAACTTTGGCATTTACGAAGCTAAAAAGAACGAACTGATCATTCTTGATGATTTTGCCGCTAATAAAGTCAATAACAATGCCAGGCAGGTGTTTGCAAAAGTGCCGGGTTTAAATATTTGGGAAAGCGACTGTGCGGGTTTGCAGTTAGATATTGCCGCCAGGGGTTTGGGGCCCAGCAGAACGGCTAATTTTAATACCAGGCAAAACGGCTACGATATGAGTGCCGATGCATTGGGCTATCCTGAGAGCTATTATATACCCGCACTTCAAGCGGTAGAACGTATAGAACTGGTGCGTGGTGCGGCTTCTTTGCAATACGGGACCCAATTTGGCGGAATGCTGAATTTTAAAATCCGGGAAGCCCCGGAAAAACCTTTTGAATTGACTTTGGAACAGGGTGTTGGATCGTTCGGATTGATAAACACTTTCACCAGCGTGGGTGGTCGCAATGATAAAATCGACTACTATGCCTATTATCAATATCGTACTGGAGACTGCTGGAGGGATAACTCTTGCTTTGATGCTCATACCGGTTTTGCACGACTAGGCTGGAAAGTGAACGACAAATTAAAGCTGGGTGTAGAATACTCTCTCCTGTATTATGAAGCTCAGCAGCCCGGCGGGTTAACGGATGGTTTGTTCGAGAATGGAGATGTTGAACAATCTGTTCGAGGTAGAAACTGGTTTAGGGTTTCCTGGAATTTAGTGGCCGCCACGGCTGATTATCGGTTCTCAGAAAAAACGCAGTTAAATATCAAGAGCTTTGGGCTTTTCTCCCAGCGTGATGCGCTCGGGAACCTTCAGCAGATTGGCGTGCCGGATAATCCGGATGAAAACCGCACTTTAATCCGTGATGCATTCCGAAATTTCGGTGCTGAAATACGTCTTTTGCACCGTTATAGCTTATCTAATATGAATTCAGCACTCGTGGTAGGGGGTAGATACTATAATGGGCTAACAGATCGGAAACAGGGAAATGCGAATGCCAGTGATGGACCGGACTTTAAGCTGCTCAACCCTGATGATCCCGAAGAATTTGATTATGACTTTCCGAGCAGGAATTACGCCATTTTTGCCGAAAACCTACTTGATCTTTCCAATAAGTTAAGTCTTACCACCGGCTTTCGGCTGGAACACATCCGAACCGATGCGGAAGGGACGTGGAAACTCAACCGCTTTGATTTTGCCGGTAACTTAGTGTCTTCCATTGAAAACCAGGATGCCTCTTCTGAAGTACGTACGTTTCCCTTATTCGGGGTAGGACTCAGCTACCACTTGAATGATGTCCTGAGCTTATACAGTAACATTTCCCAGAACTTTCGATCCATAACCTTTAGTGACCTAAGGGTAGTGAATCCAAACTTTCAGTTGGATAGCCTCATTACGGACGAGCGGGGCTACAATGCTGATATTGGTATACGCGGGGCGCTGACACCATGGCTTAATGTTGACATCAGTGCCTTTTTGATGCGGTATAATGATCGCATTGGACTTTACGAATTACCGGGTAGCACCACGTTATTCAGAACGAATATTGGAGATTCCAGACACATTGGCATCGAATCATTTACAGAGCTAGACCTATGGAGGGTACTGGAAAAAACGTCAAAACACTCTAATCTGGCAGTTTTCTTAAATCTTGCTTTAACTGATGCTACGTATGTAAATTCTGAGATTACGGCTATTCGAAACCGCAGAGTAGAATATGTTCCTGAAGTAATGATTAGAACCGGTATAAATTATACGTATAAAGGGTTGAAGGCCACTTATCAATTTTCTTATCTGGGTGAACAGTTTTCAGATGCTACGAATTCCGAATTTAATCCCAATGCTTTAACAGGTTTAGTTCCTGCCTATAACGTTATGGACTTGTCACTGGAATATCAATATAAGCGCTACAGAGTAACAGGGGGAATTAATAATATAACAAATGAAAAGTATTTCACACGCCGGGCAGAAAGCTATCCCGGGCCAGGTATTATTCCAGCGACTGTCAGAAGCTTCTACTTCTCCTTAGGCGTACGACTTTAGATGGTAGAAATCAGGAAAATCCTTTTAGAATAGTTCTAAATAATGGAATTATAGCGTTATCTTTGAATTTATAATATATCTAAATTATCAAGATTGGATGATTGAAACCCCTTCTGTGCTTCCCGTTTCTAAACTCTATTTAGAGCATAGCTTTAAAAAGAAAAAAGTTAAGAAGCTGAAAAAGAAGTGTTGTAAAAAGTATACTAAGAAGAAGGGTAGATATTGCGGCTCATGTCCCATTTTATTTGCTATGTGTGAAAATGCCGGAAGAGATTTTTAGTACAAAAAACCGCTCTATTGCTCAGAATAGGCATACTGATTCGTTCGTACTTACGTACGAGTACGGAGTAATAGAATTTAAACTTTGCGATTTGTACGCTTTCCGAAAGAAGATTATGGGCATTGATATGGTTCGCTTATTGGACGCAGAGTCAGCTGATATTGAGATTATTCGCCTCCCTCACTGTGACCGTTTTTTGGTATTAGACGTTTATGGGATCCTTCAATTTAGAGAACTTCTAAACGGAACCTTCGATATCTTAGCACTGAATTCAACGATTCAAAAGATTTTACGCCAAAATGCGTTCAACTTTTGATATCGGTAAGCGGTTAATAAAATAAAAATTAGACATGGAGGATTTATTAAGAAGACATCGTGTTCTCAAGGACGAGATCGTAGAGGTGTTGAATAGACAAATAAAAATGGAGGCCCACTCATCCACTGCCTACTTGGCCATGGCGGCATGGTGTGACGTAAGAGGTTATGATAATAGTGCAGAGTTCTTTTTTAAGCAGTCTGATGAAGAAAGAAATCACCAATTGAAATTATTCCATTACCTCTGCGATATGGAATGTGAGGCAATTGCTCCATCCGTAGGTGAAAGTCAGAGTGAGTTTGGCAGCTTAAAAGAGGTTTTTGTTAAGGCTTTAGATATGGAAATCGCTGTTTCTGACTCTATTCATGAAATAGTGGGTGATTGTAGAAAATATAATGACATTGCTACTGAGGAGTTTATGAAATGGTTTGTGACTGAGCAAATTGAGGAAGAGTACATCGCAAGACGTGCTCTGGAATTGTTCGAAGTACTTGGTGAAGATAAGATTGCCTTGGGTATGTTCGAAGAGCGAATCTTAGAAATAAAATATGACGGAGCATAAATCACTCTCCGTGAATACGATATATGGGCTTCTCACTTAGAGAAGCCTTTTATTTGCATACTTATTACGGATACATCGGGTGTGTTTTAAATTGTTGCGATATGACTTAAAGAGCTAAATATAATCGCGACAATTTGAAATGCACCCGATACATCTAATTTTAGGTCAATAAAC
>JBCCSU010000330.1:0-5046 GCA_039199635.1 Bacteroidota bacterium
AATATAGTTGCATTTATGTACCTTTAAATAATGGAAAATATTGCGCATCTAAGGGATATTCTAGTGTCCCACAGTCTCAGAATTACAGATTGTCGTAAAAATGTACTGCAGTTTTTCTTGAATCGCGAATCGGCTTTGTCGCAGAGCGATCTTGAGATCGAATTTACGCAATATGACAGGGTGACATTATACAGAACACTAAATAGTTTTTTGACCTCAGGTATTATCCACAAAATACCTAACTCTCGGGGAGTGGCTACTTATGGGCTTTGTAGAGACACGTGCTCTCCCGATCATCACGAGGATAACCATATCCACTTTAAATGTAATCACTGTGGTGAGATTCAGTGTTTGGATGACCAATTGATCCCTGAAGTAACTATGCCTAAAGGTTACCTCATGGAAACGGTCAACATGATTGTAGATGGTGTGTGTGCCAAGTGTAACTGAAAGAATGAAATTCACTAGAAGTAGGGATTGCTTCGCTGATACCCGTTACACAACTTTAGACATAATATGATTTTAATTGACTTTATAGGTTTTTCAAAATGTAACGGAGGGCTTCGTCTATGTTTGACTTTTGTCATTTCACATTTTTTTTGAACATAAGGAGTTGACTTTAATGCAGACAGGGTTTGTGAGGAAATTGTTTAAAATAAAATTGAAATTTACGTTTATGCTTATTGCCTTAGTGGCGGCGGGCCGACTATTTGCTCAAACAGATTGCGAGAAAAAGTTAACGGGGAAGGTTTTGGATATTAATACAGAAGAACCTTTGCCATTTGCTACAGTTAAGGTTGTAGGGTCTGAGTATGGAGTGGTTAGTGACAGTGAAGGGAATTTTATATTAACCAATATATGTGCCGATGAGGTTGATCTGGAAGCCCAGTTTTTAGGATATAAAAAAGCTACTCATCATCATGATTTTTATAAAAGCGACAATGTAGAGATGAGTCACACTTTCTATTTGTCCCCGGAAGAAAATGTATTGGAGAGTATAGTTGTAGAGGGGGATAAGATAGTGGGTGATATGCAATCTATGTCCGTAGCAAAAATAGGCCGGTCAAAATTAGAGACTGAAATTACTGGCTCATTAGCTTCTGCGCTTCGTAATATTCAAGGCGTTACATTTACCTCAGCAGGGTCCAATGTGCAACTTCCTGTGATCCATGGGTTGTACGGTAACCGTATACTTATTATCAATAATGGCGTGAAACATGGCTTTCAGAATTGGGGTACCGATCATGCTCCGGAGATTGACATCAGTAGTGCAGATAATATCTCTGTACTTAAAGGTGCAGCAGGTGTGCGGTATGGGCCAGAGGCTTTGGGAGGTGTCGTATTAGTCGAGGGAAATCCACTCAAACTCTCCCAAAAAATGTACGGAAGCGTTACATCGGGCTATCAAACTAACGGAAGAGGTTATCATGCCAACGCCCAACTAGGAGAAGGACGAAAGAACTTTAGCTATCACTTCGGAGGTAACTATGTGAAAATTGGCGATAGAGATGCAAGAGACTACGCACTCACCAATACGGGCATGGAAGAGCGTTCAGCCAATCTGGGATTCAGGTATCATCTCCCTAAGTGGGATTTTGAGGTGTATTACAGTTATGTAGACCAGGAACTGGGGTTGCTGCGCCAATCTGTTGCTGAAACGGGGGAACTTTTTGCTCGGTATGTTGCGGCTCCTCAGCCGGATTCTCTGTTCTTCAGAGACTTCTCCTATGAGATTGATGAACCTAAACAAAACACAACGCATCATTTGGCTAAATTAGAGATCGAATGGCATACGGATATAGGAGATTTCATACTTCTACTGAGCCAACAAGTTAACCTGCGTAAGGAGTTTGATGTTCGACGAAGTGCCGAATTACCGATCATTGATCTGCAATTGAATACAACCGATACCAGGCTGGAGTGGTATCATCCCTCACTTGGGGGACTTCAAGGCACTGTTGGACTTCAATATTTCTCCCAGAATAATGATAATAACCCCGGTACCAACACTACGGCATTTATCCCCAATTATAATACAGATCGAGTTAGCATATATGCTATTGAAAACATTCAAACGGGAAAGAATACCTATGAGTTCGGCTTAAGGTTGGACCATGAATTTAATTCAGCCCGTGGGCGAGAACGAAACCAGAATATATTTACTAACGAGTTTTCATTTACCAATTTCACCGCATCTCTCGGGCTAGTACGTGATTTATCCGCAAAATGGCAACTGCGCAGCAACCTGGGCTCAGCATGGCGTACACCGAATATGGCGGAATTATACAGTTTTGGCCAGCACGGTTTTAAAGTGGAGTATGGCCTGTGGCGTTACTACGCAAATGAGGATGGAGAATTTCGAACCGATAGAGTCCTCACAGAAGATGACAATGCAGGTAAGCCTGAGCGAGGATATAAACTCATCAATGAGCTCGATTATCTTGAAGGGGAACGTAGGTTTACGGTGACGGCTTACGCCAACTACATTGACAATTTTATTTTTGATCGTCCTTTGGCGGTTATCGGCTTTCTCTGGGGCCCGGCACCGGCGTATATCTTCGATCAGTCTGATGCGCTTTTTACTGGTGTAGATCTGACCTACTCCAATGCCATAACGAAGCGTGTAATAGGGACATTTGGGGCTAGCTACATTTGGTCGCGAAATTTGGAAAGGAGTGAACCTCTTATCAATCAGCCTCCGATAACCGTTAACGCCGAGTTATCCTGGGAAACACCCTCCTTTTTGGGGTTGGATTTCTCAAAGTTGACATTATTGACCTCTTACACGTTCCAACAGTTTCAGGCTCCCCGAACTATTACCGCAGATCAGCTCATTAGTGGGGAAGTAGAAATTAATGCTAGTTCTGAAATATTCGACTTTAAAGATGTGCCTGATGCGTATTTTCTGGGAAATGTACGGTGGGAATGGAGGTCTGGTAGGCTTGGAGGGCAATTTGAGGTAAGGAACATACTAAATACCAGCTACCGGGACTACCTTAACGAGATGCGCCTGTTTGCCGATGACTTGGGCAGAAACTTTTTGTTTACGCTCAATTATAAATTTTAAACCTACAACATTGTTGCATAAAGTTAGGATTGCCTATAATTGCAGCAGAATTGCATAAACTAAGAAAATGAAAAATTTTAAAAACTACTTGTTAATTGGACTTTTAGGTATGGGTTTTATTCTTACTAGTTGTGGGGATGATGATGAAGTGCCGGCAGAAGAGAATGATCCAGAGGTCATTACTGATGTTACTCTTGTTTTTACAAATACTATGGACGCCAGCGACGTGGTAAGGGCCAGTGCGCAAGATCCGGATGATTTAGGTGTACAGGAACTAATGATTTTAGATGAAATTACATTGACTTCCGGAGCTACGTATACCCTAACGTTTGAGATATTAAATGCGCTTGACCCTGCAGACGTCGAAGACGTAGGTGAGGAGATCCTTGATGAGGATGATGAACATCAAATTTTCTTTAGTTTTACCGACGGAGCTTTTACCAGCCCCATGGGTGATGGAAATTTTGATAATCCGGCAGATCCTATCAATTATGAGGATGAGGATTCTATGGCACAAGACGGGTCTGGTAACCCTGTAGGTTTGGAAACTACTTGGACCGCAGGTAATACACTTACTGATGGTTTTTTTACGGCTAGATTGAAGCATCAACCAGATCAAAAAACCGCAACAAGTGATATAGATGTCGGAGAAGATGACTTTAATTTGATGTTTGTTCTCAACATAGAATAAATCAAATTTATTACTTCAGTTAATTGTTTGACATTTACATAGCTTCATTTGTGGCTCATAAGTAAATGCTTAAATCATTAAAATTTATTGTTAGAACTGTTAAAAACCCATCTGCATTTTGTAGATGGGTTTTTATATTTTACCAGAATTTAATTTAATGGGAAACTAAATTATCTTGCTACCCATCAGTTTCAGAATCCTCTGATGACGCCTCGTGTTCTTGCTTCATTTGCTCGTGATCAGCTTTAATCTGATCATGGTCTTTAGTCATAGCTTCGTGATCCACCTGCATAGCTTCGTGCTCTTTTTTCATCGTTTCGTGTTCAGCCGTCATCTCCTCTAGTTTTACTTCTCCTGTGGCATGTTTTTCTTCCAATGCTTTATGGTTGGAAAGTAGTTCCTTGTGGCTATCGATCAAATCTTTGTGTTTCGCGATGATCGCTTCATGGGACGCTTCCATGGCTGCGTGGACACTGTCCGGTTCTTCACCGGCCATTGACTCATGGTCGGCCTTCATTTGATTATGCAGTGTTTCCATTGCAGTATGGAGTTTTTCCATTTCTTCATGTGCGGCTTCCATCTGCTCGTGGTCACTTACCAACTGCTTGTGCTCTTCCGTTTCGGCCGGATTGGTATTGCAGGCAAACACTAAAACTGAGAGCCCTAATGCCACTATTAAATCTCTTTTCATTTGTCATTATGTTTTGGTTGAATTTAAAATTGCCGTAAAAACGCCACCTTTCCAACTAACTCTCGTTACTAAATGGGTGTCGTGAGGCCAATCATTTTGCGTAGTTATATACAGGTTAACTTATATTCGTGTCACAGCAAGGGATGTATTACCGGAATAGCCATATGAAAATACGTTTGTTCAGCAGTTTACTCTTACCCCTTTTTCTGGTAAGCTGCTCTGTTGAAAAATTACAACAGGCTGGAACTGTTGACCCAACCGATTTTAATACGAAAGTATCTTTTGAAACCTATAAGGGTGTGATAAGCCTGGATTTTTCTGTAGACGGCCAAGTCAGGAAATTTTTGTTTGATACAGGTGCTGATTTGACGGTCATGCAAAGAGATTCTATTTCCGGTAAGACCTATAATGTTTCAGGAGCCTCAAAGCGTAAAATGGAGCTGGGAAGAGAAACAGTGACTTCTATGCGCATCGGATCTGTTGATTTTCAAAATACGTACGCCCTGAATGGAGATTTGTCAGGATTAAAGGAGCAAATACCTGCCTTTGGTGGTCTTCTTGGTCAATCTATTATTGGCAAAGCCAATTGGCTCATAG
>JBCCSU010000331.1:0-5023 GCA_039199635.1 Bacteroidota bacterium
ATGTAACCTATGATGCTGGTAGTTGTGGAATGGTGACAGAAATCTTATCAGTTTCTATCATAGGTGCTCCTGGCATTGATCCTTTACCGGTAGTTTCGGTATGTAATACAGATAACGCGTTTGATCTAACGGCTCTGGGCATTACTGGCACTCCTAGTGGAGGTACTTTTACTTTCAGTGATGCTGGTGGATTAGTGAATAGTGCTACCGGTATCTTTGATGCGACTACACTTGCCGATGGTACGACTTACAATATTGATGTAGTTTATGATGCCGGTAGTTGCGGAGACGTAACCGAAACACTGGTTGTTTCGATAATAGGTTCACCCACCCTAACTATTAACAATACTCCTGATCTGTGCCCAGATTCCAGTGTAGACTTAAATACAATAGCTTCAGGCTTTACCATTAATCCGACAGGAGGTTCATTTTCTTTTAGAAACCCAAGTGCCGGCAGTATTAATGGTGCCAATATTTTTAATGCATCAGGATTAAGTAGTGCAGATAATCCGGTAACGGTCGAAGTAGTATACGATATCAATGGTTGTGCACAAGCTATTGAACTGTTAACCATTAACATTCTAGATACATCCGATCCTGCTTGCAGCGGTGGAGGTCTTGACTGCTTTGCCTTTACTACAAACATAGATGCCATAACACGCCCGGATTGTGAAGATGATAATGGTGCGTTTCAATTGACCATAACTGGTACTACTAATAGTGGCATTCAAGTCATTTTTGAAACAGATACTGGCTTAGGTTCTTTTACTGAAGCAGCTCCGGGTAATACTATCGTTATTAACGGAGATAGCCTTAGCGCCGGCATTTACAGGTATACCATTTCCGATGGAGTTGGAAATGTTTGCCCCAGCACGGATTCGTTTGTTGAGTTACGTACTCAGACATCTGTAGAGGCTGTACTGATGGCTGGTACTGTGGAAGATGTTACCTGTTTTGGGGGAGCTACCGGAAGTGTTAAACTGGATAGTTTATCCGATCCCACAAGTTTTACGTCTATTGATGGCGGAGTGAGCTGGCAACCTTTGGGAGTTGAAAGTAGAGTTGAAAACCTACCAGCAGGTGATTTGAGAATTCTTGTGGGTGGAGATGCATTTGATCCGTGCCCGGTTGAAATAGACGTAACTATTAATAGTACTAATCCTGAAATAATGGTGGACTTTACACCTATGGACGCAAGTTGTGCAAACAATGATGGGAGTATCGAAGTCCTTTCTGTGAGCGGGGGCACTCAAACCTCGTATGCCGTGAGCCTTGAAGACGATGGCGGCAATGTGGTTTACGCTTCCTTGCCCTCAGATGATACTTTTCGGGAGCTGGAGGCTGGTGATTATTTCATCCGTATAGTTGATGAAGGTCTTCCAGATTGCGAGAGAAGTATTCCGGTAACCATTAGTTTCCCTGGTGCCCTGCCTTTCACTATACAAAGTATTGAACAACCTTCTTGCGTAGAACCCTACAATGATGGCAGTTTTTCTGTTTTGGTGACGGGCGGTAATGGTGCACAGGTAGATCTTAGACTCGCCGGTACCGATGATATTTTACAAACCACAACGGTCAATGCCATTGGAATATTTTCATTTTTTGGTTTAACGGTTGGTTCTTATGAAGCATCTATACTCCCTGTAGGTGGTTCTTGTCCTGCAATCGTTCCTATCAATATTAATGCTGGACCTGTGGCGATTTCTTTTGACGCACCGCAAATATTTTGCTTAGGTGGAAGACAAGACCAAAGAGGGTTATTGATAGAGAATATAACCGGTGATTTTTTACAACCATTTCTTCTCAGGGTCTTTGATCAATTTGGAGATAACGTATTAAACCCCAGTGAGGAACTAACTTTACGACCTGATAGTACTGCCATAACCGGAGCTTTTGCTTTTTTGAATAGGTCTGGAGAAGAGTTTTTCATTGAAATTTTTCAGGATCAGCAGCCTGCGTGTACAGAAGTTAGTTTCGTACATCCTGATGCATTAAGGCCACCAGCAAATATATCGGCAGAAGTTCTTGAAACTACACAATCGTTACCTGATCGTTTTACGGGTACTTTAACCCTAGGTAATTTCAGCGGGGGTTTTCAACCGGAGGATAGTGCTTTTCCATGGTCCACTAGTATTGAATTAGATGAAGCATTTCTACCTGGCGTGTCTTTTAGTACGGACTTTGAAGTCGTAGAAGGAGAGCAACAACGCTATGAGGACTTACCACCCGGAGTCTATAATATAATGGTTATAGATCAAATCGGATGTGCCTTAGAGCTAACAGCAACTGTTGAGCTTAACACTGATATTTTCATTCCTAACGTTTTCACACCGAACGGAGATGATACCAACGAGTTATTCTTCATTAGAAATTTACCACCAACTGACAGTGGTTCAAAGATGTTGATCACAAACAGATGGGGTAAAGTAGTTTTTGATTCTGACAACTATTATTTCAATACAATATCTGATAATTCTTTATGGGATGGTGGAGACGAGCCTGATGGTGTATACTTCTACACCGCAGAAATAGAAGGGGAGACTTTTAAAGGTTGGGTCGAAATTGTTAGGGGTCAGCCATAATCTATGGATCAATATTTCATGGTCAAATGACAATTCATTAACGATTATAGAGTAGTTAGGAACTTCATGGTATCTACACCATCTGCATAGTCCGTCAATCCTGGAGATTGAGCCTGGCCAAAAGGAATACTGTGAGGCCAATAACCATCTTGAGAAACGATACATTGGATTTTATTTTGATTCATGTCCAATTGTTTTCTTAGATCTTCTGAATCGGTGTAATAATCATAGAATAATACGGAAATAGGAGAGACCAAACCAGTATCCTGTTTTAGCAGCATAACGCCATTATCTAGATGTGGCTCTTTATTAACTAAGTAGATGCTTTTATTGTAATCGTAATTGTTTCGGTATTTATGATGTGTGATCAAGTGATCATAATGTTCATATGCGGCCAATAACTCCGATAGTTCAAATCCGGCAGGTACATAAATTTTGGATACATTTCTACAGCCTAATCCAAAATAGGTAAAAATATCACGGCCCAGGTCTTCATAATCTAGTTCAGTTTCATCGCCCTCTAAGATTCCAACAGAGGTCCTGTTCTTTCGGATAATATGGGGGTACTTTCTAAAATAGTATTCAAAATATCTTGATGTATTATCACTGCCAGTGGCTATAACCGCATCAATATCCGTGAGTTTATCTGCTATTTTGATCCGCTGGCTCAGCTCAGGCATAATATCCAGCAAAAGGTTGATCAGGAAGCGCATTAAAGGTGTGTCTTTTTCACTGAGTTTGGCCATTAGGCTATTTCCGCTGGCCAGAATACATAGGAGGTCATGAAAACCTACGGCCGGTATATTACCGGCAAACACAGTGCCTATATTCAGCGGGTGGGATGAACGAGTTTTATATTTTGATACCCAACCGTGAGGATCTTGAGACAACATTTTAACGATGCCTTGAAGCGCATAATTTATGGAATCCTCCGTAAACCAAGGGTTCGAATTCCTGGCACTTTCAACTAATTCATTTTTGGCCTTTTCATCCAATTGGCTTAATCTAAGGCTCATACTTTGAAAGGTGTTCAGAATCTTCTCAACCTGCATTTCTAAAACTTTTGTCAATACTCAACTGTTTGAACACTTGAATATAGTTACTTTACAATATTTTTGCAGAAACAAAGTTAAGCGTAGATAGGAGATGGCCATAATGATAACCGATGAATGCATTAACTGTGGTGCATGTGAACCTGAGTGCCCTAATACAGCCATTTATGAAGGTGGCATAGAGTGGGATTGGGCGGGTGGTACCGAGCTCAAGGAGGTAGAAATGGAAGACGGTGTAGTGTTGGACGCCAAAGACGAACAGGAGCCTGTATCCGAGGAATTTTATTACATTGTCTCCGGAAAGTGTACGGAATGTATTGGTTTTCATGAAGAGCCTCAATGCGCTGCCGTTTGTCCGGTTGATTGCTGCGTGCCTGATCCTGATTATGTGGAAGAGGAAGATGAACTATTGGCTAAAAAAGCCTGGATGCACGATGAATAATTTAGGTAGTATCTGAGTACTTAGTTTTGAATGAGTATCGGTAATAAGCGTTTACGGCACCTATTTCATTTTGGCTCTTTTAATTAGGTAAGCAGTTAAAATGGCATCATAGCCACGGTGGATATCGGCTTCAATAAAATCAATTTTAAATTGGGCGCACTTTAGTTTCAGTTTCTGATAGTAAACTTCAGCCGATTGCTGAAAGTCTGCCTTAATTTGTGAAGGTTGTAGTTTTATTTTCTCTCCCGATTCCAGGTCTATAAATTCGTGCGGTCTATCTGTAAAATTAAAGCTCAGCTCCGTGTTTTGGTCAGTAACATGAAAAAGTAAAACTTCATGTTTATTGTGTTTTAAATGTTTCAACCCGCTAAAAACCTCTTCTAAATGGTTTTCATCCTCAAACATATCGCTGAATAGAATGATCAATGAACGCTTTCTATTCTTCTCAGCAATTTCATGTAGTACTTTTCCCACATTCCCTGTTTTTGCGCTCTCATCCTCCTCCTTCAATAAGTTTTGAAGATGGATCATTATTTTATTGGTATGCGATGGAGTAGATTTGATATCGGTGGATAGCTCAATATTATCTGAAAAAATAGACAAACCTACTGCGTCTCGCTGTCTTTGAAGTAAGTGGCTGAGCGCTCCTGCCGCTAGCGTACTGAAAAGCAGTTTCCCTTTAGTTTTTACCGGATATCTCATCGAAGAAGAATTATCTATGACGATCTGACAGCGGAGATTGGTTTCCTCTTCGTAACGTTTCGTGTATAATCGATCCGTTTTGGCAAAAACTTTCCAATCAATATGCCGGGTGCTTTCGCCGGTATTATACAAGCGATGTTCAGCGAATTCAACCGAAAAACCATGGTAAGGTGATTTGTGGAGTCCGGTTATAAAACCTTCTACCAATTGTTTAGCCAGAAAGTCTACTTTACCAAAGTCCCTTA
>JBCCSU010000332.1:0-5021 GCA_039199635.1 Bacteroidota bacterium
GCCGATCTCGCGGTACCGCGCGGCCTCCTCCAGCCAGCCCGGACGCAGCTTGACGTTCAGGGATTCGTATACTTTTCTAAAATAAGCTGAATCCTCTTCCCTTAACCGATTATTGGAACAAGGCGCTCCCGGGGAAGCATGGCAGCCTGGTACAGGTAATACTACCATGTATTTTTATCAGACTAATACTCTAGCTGATGAAGTACTATTTTGGGGTATTGATTTCATAACAGATGGCCTTAAAGCATTAGACTATTTTTCTTCAGCACAGCTCACTAAAAATGTCACTACCGATGAAGAAGGCCATGCCGTGGTCGAGTTTGTAGACAAATTGGGGCAAACCATCCTGAAACGCGTGCAAGCGGTAGAAAGCCCCAGTATGACCACCTACACCTCTGGAGAATGGGCCGATACTTACTATTGCTATGATGACTTTGGTAATTTAAGATATGTACTACCCCCCGAGGCCGTTAAAGAAATTATGCAAGCCGCCGGGACAAACTTCCCTCATGCACCGAGCTCCACGCTCTTAGCCCGCTGGGCCTTCCAATACAAATACGATGGCCGCAGGCGCATGACCGAAAAGAAAGTACCCGGGGCAGAACCTGTAAAAATGATCTACGATGACCGGGATCGGTTAGTACTGACCCAAGACGGTGAACAACGAAAGCATGACAAATGGCTCTTCACCAAATACGATCAATTGAACCGGCCCATCATGACCGGAGAAAAGCAGATTACCACCCCCGAAGCCACCCTAAGAGATCTACTAGACGGCCCCGACTGGCACCAAAACTACGCGGCCTACGAAACCCTAAACGGAGATAAATTCGGCTATACTTCCAATAGCCTACCCAAAAACATCACCACCGATGAAATATATACCGTCACCTACTACGATGACTATACCTTTCCCCATGCTTCATCCTATTCCTTTGAAACCGAATTAGGGAACACCGCTCCCTTTGATCGAGTAAAAGGCCAAGTTACTGGCACCAAAACTAAAGTGCTGGACGGTGGTAATACCTGGTTGGACGGCGTAACTTACTATGACGACCGCTACCGGCCGATCCAAACGATTAGCGAAAACCAGCAAGGGGGGACCGACAGGGTAACCCACAAATACGACTTCATCGGAAAGGTGCTCGAAACCCAAACGACCCATAACGATGGCACGGAAACCACACAAATTAAAAGACGGTATGAGTATGACCATGCCGGCAGGCTGTTAAGAACCTATCACCAGGTAAACGCGTTGGACGAGGTGCTTTTGAGCGAGAATTTTTACAATGAACTGGGCGAACTCATTGAAAAAAACCTTCACTCCGAAGACCAGGGAAGCAGTTTTGCGCAGAGTGTGGACTATAGGTACAATATCCGGGGGTGGCTTACCAGCATTAACGACAGTGATTTGTCCGATGGTGAAGATGACTACTTTGGCATGGAGCTGGGCTATAACCAAGAGTTATCTGGTCTGAACGTAGATGAGCAGTATAACGGGAATATCTCCGCCATGAAATGGCAGTCTTTCGGGGAAGGTGAAATACAAGCCTACACCTACCAATACGATCCCATGAACCGGTTAGTCACCGCAGACCATAGCACCATCGGCCAACCCAATACCAACGCCTATGACGTAGCCATCGGTACCACCACCAACCCCGGCTACGACCTCAACGGCAACCTCACCCAACTCACCCGTACCGGAAAAAGCGGCTTCATCGACCAGCTCACTTACACCTATGGAGATCATGGCAACCAACTCCAATACGTTGAAGACCCTACCGCAACCCAAGAAGGATTCATCAACGGCCACACAGGTACCACCGCCAATCCGGACTATGCGTACGATGCGAACGGCAACATGACAAAAGACCTCAATAAGGGGATCACAACTATTACTTACAACCACCTTAATCTACCAACTAGAGTGGAAAAGGATGCCAACAACTACATCCTGTACACCTACGATGCCACCGGCATAAAACTACGGCAGGAAGTGTACGAAGGCGGGGCATTGACCAAAACCACTGATTACATAGGCGAGTTCATTTATGAAAATGATGAAATTGCCCTAATCCAGCATGAAGAAGGGCGGATTGTGCCCGACCCGGCCACTGGAAACTATGATTATGAGTATTATTTAAAAGATCACTTGGGGAATAATCGGGTCGTATTTACCACTAACCCCAAAACACACGTTTTTACGGCCACGATGGAAAGTGAAGAAGCGGCCAGTGAGGAAGCTTTATTCAGTAATCTACCAGAAACCAGGGTCACGTTTACCACCGCCTCTCAAAGCCCTGATGAAGTGGCCGAGCTGGACAATGTCAACCCGATCGGCCCTGCGATCAGTTTATCCGTAGGTGCCGGGGATACGATCCGCATGGAAGGCTATGCCTACTTTGAAGGGGGCAGCGGGTACAGCAGCACAACATCGCTGGGAAGTTTCATCGCCTCAGTAGCCGGAGCTTTTGGTGGTCTGAATGGTGGTACCCCCGAACAGCAAGTTACCTTTGATGCCTTTGATAATGCGTATGGTATTTTAGGGATGAATGGCAGTGCGGACGATAACGTTCCAGCTGCTTACCTGAACTACATTTTCTTTGATGAAAACATGGTCTACAAGCAATCGGGCTTTAAGCAGATCAGCGGGGCAGCCGATTTCAGTAAAGAGTATGTGGAGTTCCCCACAGATATTGTAGCCCCGGAGACTGGGTTTATCTACTGCTTTGTATCGATGGAAAGTGCGACAGGCCGGGTATTTTGGGATGATTTTAAAGTCACTGTAAATGAACACCCTGTGGTTCAGCGAAGTGACTACTATCCCTTCGGATCAATAGCCCAACAATACAATAGGATCACTACACCCAAAAACAGATATTTATATAATGACGGAACAGAACGGGTTGATGTTCTTGATTTAGGTATCGATATGACTCCATTTAGATCATATGATCCCTTATTAGGCAGGTGGTGGCAGATTGATCCTTTGGAAAAACATCACGAATCTCCATATGCCTGGGTAACAAACAATCCTATTTTATGGAATGACCCATTGGGATTAGATACATTGAATACAACGGATCCCGATTTTGATCCAAGTAAGATTAATGATGATGATGTTGTGATTGGCCCTAACGTACTAGATGAAGTTGTTGTGACTGCTGAATCATCAGAGGAAAGTGATGATGACAATAGTCAGAGTTCGATATATTATCCAGTAGGTCAGAAAGTGATGGGGCATCGAGATGGTGTTCCGGGCCTTGAAGACTTTTTTGGGCATAGGACTTTTGGGCCTTATGATGTCAATGCAGAAGGAAAGATAATAGGCGTTACTCCGGCAACGGGTGAACCTCCGGTTGGTAGTGGGCCAGTTAAAATTTTATCGGTAGTAAAACGCACACAATCTTTGTTAAGATTAGCTCAACAAACAGGTAAAAGCCCGGTAATACGGAAAGAAATAAACAAATTATTAAGAGAGTTAATTAGAGGTAATTTTAATGCTGGAAAAGGTTCTAAGAGTCTTGGGTTTGGTGGAGTACATGAAATGAGAGGTGCAAATGGTGCAAGAGTCTATTATAAAAACACAAGTGAAGGTATTAAAATCGTTGGCTATTCGAACAAAGCCAATCAATCTAAAGTAATTGGAGAACTCAAAAAGCTGTATGATTAATAATTTTTCTATAGAAGTAATAGGTGAGATAGAAGACCCTGATGACGATAACGTTGATGTTTTCGTACATTTTGAAAATGGAGAGCAGTATTTTGCTTCCTTTTTTACTCTAAAGAATATAGAGAGGCTGAATCGAAAAAATAGGGAGTCGGGAGAATGTTCTTATGGTTTATACTTTTGGTCTAGTGATATGATCATAATTGAAGAAATAACCACCGAGAATATCAGGAAATCTGTTGAAGACCTTCTTGAAACTAGTGGGTTTTACATCGCTTTTGAAGCAGCTAACAAATCTGCAAAAGAAAGAAAGCTAAAAGAATGTGGAGAATTTAGGTGAAAAACATCGATTCTTTGATAATCGAGATCACCGACAAGACAGTCCTCGAATAATTCTGGTAGATCTTATGAATATGATGTCCCAAAAAATGGAGGTGGCACGGAAACAAAATCTGTTCAACAGCAAACACTTGATCGCAGTCATCAAGTACCTCACTTTGAGTCAGGTAAGATCAAGACAGATCCACGTACTGGTAAGCCTAGATTTAATAACTATAACCGACCTAAATTACAGAACAATAAGTCCAAATCTTATTACAGGGAGCAATGATCGATCAAAAGCAACTTTTAATTAATAAAAACTTAGGTAAACAATATCAGGCTACCTATTTGAAAGAACTTAATGCATTATTTAACGACTCTATTGATGAAAGTGATTTATTGAGTTTAGAAAAGACTGAGGAAATACGTGATCAAAGCATCGGAACTCTAAGCAATAAATCTATAATCAAAATCGATCTCTCGTTTGAAGATAAATCACAACTCAAAGAAATAATTGATAACCTCAGCGGAGTAGCAGGAAGCATTTTAGTTTTTACAGATTATTCTAACTACTGCGGTGCTGCTAGAATAGCTGATCTATCCAAGTTTAATACTCAATTTAATTTTGAAGATGAACACTCTGGTATCATAAGTATTTTGTCTCAAGACTTAACTAATAATCTAGTCATTGATTTTTATGAAGAAAATGGGCAACATCATCGGTAGAGCCACTCATGAGATAATCTACCGTAGTATCTAAAGACCTGGCCAGCTTAGCCATGGCTTCGGCATTGGGTTTAGTCTCCCTGTAAGTCTCCCAAAAAACAGGACGATGATTAAACCAAACAACATCGCCTTCCTACTCTCCAATCTTGTATCTTTACTATAAATGCGGCAGCTATTCATTATATGTTTGATATTAGCCTATTCAGTGACCCAGGCTCAGGAGTATGATAAACTTCCGCCAAAGTATCAGAACAAACTAAACAGTATTAAAGGCGAAAAGAAGCGCTTACGCAAGTATCGA
>JBCCSU010000333.1:0-5000 GCA_039199635.1 Bacteroidota bacterium
CACCAATCAAACAGAATACTCTACTACTCCTGGTATTTCTAATGAAGAGTTAGTGCTAAATGTACCCGCTGGGCAGCAGTCCGCTTCTTTCTCCGTAAGAAGATTAGTAGATTTTATTCCAGCAGGTACTTCTGTGAAGTTTACAATCGCAGAGATTGACGGAGAGCCTGAAACCCAAATCTCAGGTAACGTGGAAATACAAGTGAGCTTCGAGGCCATTGCCGCACCAGGCTCTACAGAGAATCCACTTATTGGGGGTGCTTCTCAGCCAAATCAGGTATTCTTTGACTTAAGTTTAAACGCAGAAGTAACCGCAGAGCGCGCTTCTTGGGATCTTGGTTTCTTCTCAGGGGCTAGCGATAAAGTGATTATTAATTATTCCACCTATTCACTGGCGCAAGCTATCGATAAAACGGATATGAATAGCGTTACCTCACAAGATACAATTGGCTTCTCAGGACAGCAAGTGATCGCTACTCCGGGAGCTCACATTTTCATAGATAATCCTGATCGTGACCTAGAAAACCTGGCCATAGCTGATATCTCGGCTACCGACTCTGAAAATAAAGTGTACATTATCAACCGAGGAGGAGGCCCGGGCTCAGATGATGTTGCTATCGGTTCTGCAACAAACGTGGCCTCAGTAAATAGAGGGTGGAAAAAGATCCGAATATTGAAAGATGGAAATGATTACGTTGTGCAACACGCAGATATCAACGCAACCACTTTTTCAGAGACGAGAATTACGAAAGATCCTACCTATAATTTCAACTATTTTAATTTTGAAAATGGTGCGGTGAAGGTTGAACCTGAAAAAGACCGCTGGGATTTCGTTTTTACAATATCTTCCAATGTAATAAACTTCGGCGCAGGTTTAGGAGCGTATGGTTTCAGTGATTTCGTTTTATCAAACCGCCAAGGCGGAGTAGAAGTAGCCTGTATTGGAGTGAAAAGAGCGGTTTTTGGTCAAGTAATTGACCCTGGGCCAGGTGTGGTTTATGATGATTTTACTGCTGACGACTTAGATGAAGATTATGTCGATTTTTCCGCTGATGGAAATACAATTGGCGCAGGATGGAGATCAGTTCTCGGTAATAGAATTGCTTATGATGATATTTTCTTCCTGGTAAAAGATTCAGAAGAAAACATTTATAAAGTTCAATTTTTGGCTATAACAGATGCAAACGGTGTTCGTGGGAATACTTCCTTCAAATATGAACTATTAAACTAATGCCCAAACTTTTCAGAATTACCATCATAACACTGAGAATAGCCCTAGGTGGGCTATTCATTTATGGTGGTATTCAAAAGTTTATTCCTAAGCCCGCCCAACCTCAAACCGAAGCCGCAGCAGAATTACCTCCACATGTCGTGAAAATTCAAGCCTACATTAACGGTTTGAAACAAACAGAATATTTCTGGCCTATGCTTGGAGTAGTTGAGCTGGTGGGAGGAATATTATTGATCAGTCAATACCTATCACTCTTGGGCGCAGTTTTGTTGCTCCCAATAACTTTTAATATTTTTATGTTTCATGCGTTCTTAACGCCGCATGAAACAGGAGAGGTGGTCATGACCATCTTATACCTCTTGGTTAATATTCTTATTATCGTCTGGCATTATCCCAGACTTAAACCTGTGTTTTTAAACTTTAAATCAATCTACAGATGAAGACTTTTCTTTCATTTTTACTGTGTCTTTCTATCACGGTCAGCTTCGCGCAAAAAAAGAAAAAACAAGATATAGAGGCTATTAAAGCCATGTGCGGCTGTTATGATGTGTCGTTTAATTTCGCTGAGACTTTCGCGACAGAAAAAGATTATGAGTTCCACAAAAACTATTCATCGGGCGCTTTGGAATACGCTATGCTGGTAGAAGACTCGAAAGATAAGGTAGTGATCCAGCACTTACTGGTGATCGGTGACAGTATGATCATCAAACACTGGCGCCAGGACTGGATCTATGAAAATACGGACTTTCATATGTTCCACAAAGATAATACCTGGAAGTATGTAAACATCCCTGCGGATCAGGTGAAAGGTCAATGGACACAGAAGGTTTACCAAGTGGACGATAGCCCGCGGTACGAAGGTACTGCCTCTTGGGTACATGTAGATGGTCGCAGCTTTTGGGAAAGCACTACGGATGCCCCACTTCCACGAAGAGAGTACAGCACGCGTAGTGATTATAACGTGATGGTACGCGGAAACCGACAGGAAATAACAGATTATGGTTGGGTACATGACCAGGATAACCGTAAAGTCCTTCGTGACGGAGAAGACAAAGAAATTGCCCGGGAAAAAGGGTGGAATACTTACAAAAAGGTGGACGACAGCAAATGCCAGATAGCAAAAACCTGGTGGAATGATAAACAAGCCTACTGGAATGATGTACGATTAGTGTGGGACGAGTTATTCGCAAAACAGCAAACCGTAGAGTTAGAAAAGCAGAAAGATGGCCAGGTACTGTTCATGAGACTCTTTGGCCTGGAAGGAGAAATGCTGAAAGATGGTTATGATAGCGCCAAATCAATAGCAAAAATTAAAGAGACGATTAATTCTTATCTAAAAGGTGACCTGACCCTGGCTATGAAGTAAATTCATCGGCGCATAGCTATGTGTAGTACCTGTGAACCTATCGTACTTACTGAGTATGGTAACGGTCAGATCAGCTGGTGTAAGCGGTGTAAAGGTTATTCTCTTGTTTTCAATAGCTGTTGTCTTTCATTAACCCACTATGAGCTGGTAGAATTCAGGGATATATTGGGGGAGCTGGCTGATGAAGATTTTACCTACGAGGTCAATGGAAAATATCATGTTATTATTCAGAACCCAAGGTACAATATAGGCTTATGCCTAAAACCACGGCAGGTTGAAACATTAAGAAGTATGATTCAGGAAGCAATTGCCGTGAATGAGGTGTTCAGTATTATTTACAATACGTAGGCGATAAATAGGGTATCTTGAAGTGCAGTTTCAACAGAGTTCACAAAATACCACGTTATTTTTAAATCGTAGACTATGAATCGGTACCGATGGCTCCCCATTCTTTTTTTGGCGATTTTTTTCGCTTTTCCATCTTCTGCGCAAGAACAAACACTTGATCCATTAGATAGTATTCAAGTGGATCAACTTCCTGAGTATATTGTCATACTATCTGAAAATAGTAGAAGAGTGCTTGGCAGAAGGTTAACGGCTATAAATACTAAAGATTCTCAACATAAAAAGGCACTTGATAATCTAGAAGACGCACTGTCCAATAAAAATAGAGTAGGAATACAAAATCAAACAGACCTGCTCAATACCATGTCACAGCTAGGGTTCGAGTATATTGATTCCTTTAGTGTGGGCTCAGATGCTGACTATATAAAGTTTGTGTTCCGAAAGAAAGCAGAATTTAGGGATTAACTTTCTACATTCAGGTTTATTTTAAGTCTGGGCTTATTGTGACTAGCCATGAGAATTTATTCTAATAGAATGAGTACCCTGTTTTGACATTTCCGTTCTTTATATAAAAAGAAAAATATACTTACAGAGATGTAAAATCACTATAAGTAGTGATCAATAGCTAGATAAAAAAATATTATCTTTAAATATCAAAATTTAACAGTTTCTATAGGTACGTAAGAAGTAAGGCTTTGTTAAATAATTATTGATTAAAATAATAAGGCCGTGCAAACAAGTTTCCAGCTTGTAACCCGCTCAAGTTTAATATTTTTAAGTCCCTTCTTTTTTTGGCTTTCCTGGCCTCCCAATCAATGGACGGGATTGATCTTCATTGTATTTGTACCTCATTTTATTGTGTATAGATACTTAGTTCAACTTGGCTCATTGAAAGGTCGGGTTTTTGTAATTCTTGTATTTATATCGACTTTATTATGGAATATATCTACTACTTACTGGCTCTACAAAACAAATGTGGCCACCGCTTTTGCCATTCAGGTCGTTAATGCTACAATTTTTACTGTACCGTGGATATTATACCATTATGTTGCTAAACGATCTAAAAATAAACTAAAGTATATTTTCTTTACAGCGCTATGGATAAGCTTAGAATATATCCAATACCATTGGCTACTTTCCTACCCTTTTTTAAATCTTGGCAACGCATTATCCACCAAGCCTCACTGGATACAATTTATGGAGTACACGGGGGTTTTAGGTGGAAGTCTCTGGGTCTTAGTAGCAAATATATCTTTATACAAGCTTTTAAATCATTTACTGGATTCAGGTATTTCAATAAAACTGTTTACCCCCTTAGCAAAGACAGCAGGCATTATCTCAATTCCACTATTGATTTCGATAATAATATTTGAAAACTATGAAGAGCAAGGAGAAGAAGTAAATGTTTTGATCGTCCATCCTAATATTGATTGTAGGACAGAAAAATATACAAAACCGCAAGCTGACCTGATTGATAAATACTTAAACCTAACCTTAGAAAAAGCTGATCAAGATACAGATTTTATCATATGGCCAGAGACTGCAATTCCAGACTTAGGTTGGGTCATCGATCTCCCTAAAAACAATGATCTAAAGAAAATATATAATCACTTATCACACTTCAAAGGCGCTAATCTCATTACAGGAGGAATTCTTTATGAACAGTCTACGGAAACGGATGATCTAAATGTACAGTATCACGAGCCGTCAAAGGTGTGGTATCGCACCTACAATGCTGCCTTAGGTTTGTCTTTTGCAAACAACAGAATGCAAATAAGAACTAAGGAAAAACTAGTACAAGTAGAAGAAACTATTACCAATAGCATTTCTTACAGTTTGAGAAAAGTTTTTTCCTCATTAGGTGGTTTTCGCTTTTCTCATAAAAAGCATGACCCTGACTATTTTGATTATGGAGAGGAGCTTTTTGCTTTACCTCTCATTTGCTACGAGTCGCTTTATGGGGAAATAGCGTCGGAAAAAATAGGACATAAAAAAGGGATTCGTTTTATAAATCTTAATGAAGGCGTGTATAAAAGTATAAACGGAGCCGCGCAAATA
>JBCCSU010000334.1:0-4999 GCA_039199635.1 Bacteroidota bacterium
AAAGAAAATGATCTGGTATTTGCTTTGGGCCCTGCGGGTACGGGAAAAACCTATATCTCTGTTGCGTTGTCCGTGAGAGCGCTTAAAAATAAATTAGTAAAGAAAATTATAATTACACGTCCGGCCGTGGAGGCCGGAGAAACGCTCGGTTTTTTGCCTGGCGATCTGAAGGAAAAGTTAGATCCTTATTTAAGGCCAATTTATGATGCGCTTCACGATATGATCCCTTCTGAAAAGCTTCGGTATTACATGGAGAACAATATCATCGAAATAGCTCCCCTAGCGTACATGAGAGGGCGGACTCTGAATAATGCCTTTATCCTGCTGGATGAAGCTCAAAATACCACTCCTATGCAAATTAAGATGTTTTTAACACGTATGGGACCCAACTCAAAAGTGATCATAACCGGAGATACTTCTCAGATAGATTTACCCAAGAAACAAAAGTCAGGTTTAGTGGAAGCTACGCGGATATTGAGAAATGTGAAAGGCATCGGCTTTGTTGAACTAACGGGAAAAGATGTGATCAGGCACAAAATAGTAAAAGATATTATCGCTGCATATGATACTGCGGAGGCTGTTCAAACAGAGAATTGAGCTTAAAAGTTAAGCATATTAAAGATGAGGCTGAATTGGCTTTGGCTTTCAAAATCAGAGAGAAGGTCTATATTGTTGAACAACAAATAGCCCGGAAAGATGAATTTGACGAGTTTGATAAAATATCAGAACACTTTCTAGCCTATTTTAAAGATATACCTGCTGGTACCTGCCGCTACAGGTTAACGGATAATGCCGTAAAGCTAGAGCGCTTTGCAACCTTAGCTGCTTATAGAGGGAAAGGTATTGCCAGTGCCTTAATGGAGCGTATGATTGCCCATATACGAGTAAGTTGTTCAAAAAAAACCAAGCTATACTTAAATGCTCAACTCACCGCTATGCCCCTCTACTCCAAATTTGATTTTTGTCCTGAAGGTGCCGTATTTATGGAATGTGGCATTGAGCATCAAAAGATGTCTAGATTACTCTAACTATGATCCGCTGGGCTCCATATGCAATAGTGCGGGTGGTGGCTTTTTTTGCGTTTGGCATCTTGTTGGCTATTTATTTTCCATTTCATGAAACAGTGAGGCAGGTCATTTGGGTTTGTTGGCTAAGTTCATTCAGTTATATACTCTGCTGGCTTCTTTTTAAGCGAAAGAGATTTATTCGATATAATATTCTGGTTGCCATAACAGGTTCAATCACCTTTATGGCCTTGGGATATTTTAACCTGGTAGTTGCTGATCGTACGGAGTATAAACACCACCTTACAAATTTCAAAAATAGAGAAGCTTACACTTTCCGTATTCTCGATAATGGAGAGGAAAAAGCGAAAACAGTACGTTATCTGGCAGAAGTTCTCTCCGTTAAGGATAGCGCATGGTATAATGCTTCAGGAAAACTATTTCTGTACGTTAAAAAGGAGATTGAACAACCTCAATTAGGTCAGGTCTACCTGCTCTCTGGGAGCCCAAAACCTATTCTGGCACCCATGAATCCCGGAGAGTTTGATTACCGAAGATTTCTGTCATTTAAACATATCTATTTTCAACAGTTTGTCCATTCGCCGCTGCTTCAAATTAGTGAAGATAGATCAGTTTTTTCATTGATGAATATCGGATATGCTATCAGTGAATGGGGCCAGGCGGTTTTTGATGATTTTATTGCGAATGCTCAAAATAAGAGTATAGCACTCGCTTTAGTGTTAGGCGTAAAGGATGGTTTAGATAACGAGATTAAGAATGCCTACTCCGCCTCAGGCGCTATGCATATACTGGCGGTTTCCGGTCTGCATGTGGGTATTATATATTTGGTGATAAACCTGCTATTCGGGAAAATGCAGTCCCGTGCTTTTGGTCGTTGGTTCTTTGCTTTATTCAGTTTAATGGTCTTATGGATGTACGCTTTGGTGACTGGCTTTTCTCCCTCAGTATCACGTGCTGTTACCATGTTTTCTTTCGTGATAGTGGCAAAAGCCATTAACCGGAAATCCAATATTTATAATACGCTGGCGGCCTTAGCGTTGGTTTTACTCTTTTTTGATCCTCATTTGATCATGTCTGTTGGATTTCAGCTGTCCTACCTGGCGGTACTTGGTATTGTATTTTTACAGCCTTGGATTTATAAGCTAGTTATCATAAACCATTATTTATTGGATAAAATATGGGCAATAACCGCAGTTTCCATCGCGGCGCAGTTGGCCACTTTTTCGCTGGGGCTGTTGTATTTTCATCAGTTTCCTACTTTCTTCTTGTTATCTAACTTGGTAGTGATCCCAGCGGCATTTGTCATTCTAGCCGGAGGTCTGTTTTTACTGTTCACATCGTGGATACCGTCAGTAGCAGCGATAGTTGGAGCGTTTCTCAATGGTTTAATCAGCCTGGTCAATGGTGTGGTATTCTGGATCGAGGATATACCTTATAGTAAGTTGGAGGATATTTATATCTCAACAAGTCAATCTTGGTTGATCATTCTAATGATAGTTTGTCTTTCTGCACTATTTGTGACCAAAAGAAAACTGTTTTTTTACCCGGCCCTAACTTTCTGTTTCTTACTTCTTTACGCAGTAATTAGTCGGCAGTTAGATCATCAGCAGGTGAATAAAATCACCTTTTATAAGATCAATGGAAGTACAGCCGTTGAATGGGTAAAAAATAGAAGTGCGTTACTCTACACAGATTCCGCATTGATGAAAAACGCTGGAAGTTTCAGGTTTCATGTAAAGCCCAATAGGCTTAGATCCGGCGTGTTAAATTCCAAGATGGCACTATTTGATTCTACATTAGTTTCTGGTGTTGACATAGTGCATGTGGGAGGGAAGAGTATTCTTATATTAGGCGAGGTGGATAGAAGGATTATCTTGAAAGAGAAGCTAAGGGTAGATTTTATAGTGTATACCGGAAGAGCCTGGATAGGTTTGGACTGGGTTAAGCGGAATTTTGACACTACACTTCTGGTCATAGGCGGAGACATGAGCCAGTGGAAAGCAGATAAGGTTTTAAAAGAATGTGAAGCCCTTGGTTTAACTCATTACAGCGTTTATCACGAAGGGGCGCTGGAATATAATATTTAACACAATATGGAATTTATTAACTACCAGATTAACAAAAGAGTAGCTTATATTACTCTAAACAGACCGGAGAAACGAAATGCTTTAAACTATCAGTTAGTAGCTGAGCTGAAAGAGGCTTTTTCAAAAGCTTCTAAAGATCAAGAGGCAAAAGTAATCGTGCTTCAGGCAGAAGGTAAGGTTTTTTGTGCAGGAGCTGATCTAGGTTATCTACAACAGCTTCAGCAGAATACTTATGAAGAAAATTTAGAAGATTCTTTACACTTGAAAGAGTTATTCGAACAAATCTACACCTTAGACAAAGTTGTGATCGCAAAGGTGCATGGCCACGCTATAGCAGGAGGCTGCGGTCTGGCTACCGTTTGTGACTTTGTTTTTTCGGCGCGTGAATCGTTGTTTGGGTATACAGAAGTAAGGATAGGCTTTGTGCCTGCTATAGTCAAGGTGTTTTTAATTAGAAAAATAGGAGAGGGCAGGTCTAAGGAATTACTTTTATCGGGAGAATTGATCTCAGCTGGTAAGGCAGCAACTTATGGATTGATAAACGAGGTGATGGACCCCGACAAACTTGACCTTTTCACTGATGATTTCGCCCAATTATTAGTTGAAAAAAACAGTCGGCAATCTATGGCACTAACCAAGCAAATGATTGCAGAAGTGCAGACGATGTCATTGGATGAAGGTTTGAACTATGCTGCGAAAATGAATGCTACGGCTAGGGATAGTGAAGACTGTAAGAAAGGTATTTCTTCATTCTTGAAAAAAGAAAAAACGTCTTGGTGATGTTACACTTTCTGGGAAGAGCTTACATGAAAGTTACCTTATACCCCTTCATCTTAATTAAAATCGTATTTTTAACCATAATCAAATATTTTTAACATGAAAAGGCTTTTATTCCTTAATCGATTAGCTCTTCTTTTCTGTTTGATTAGTGTCACCAGTGTGCGAGCACAACATACGGGAGATCGTTGGGCATCTGTTAAATCATCCAAGTCGGGGAGCCTTTCATTGGCTTACGTTGAGACCCCTGGATTTGTCTATCAAGGTAAAGATGGTAAGCTTACCGGCATTTGTGTCGACATTATTAATGATTTTGTCGATTATGTAAATAAGAAATACGGAGTGAATGTGACTACCAAGTTTGTGGGCAATGGGTCCAGCTTTAGTGCTATGTATAGCGGTGTTAGAAAGAGTAAAGGTGGTGTGATTGGCCTGGGAAATATAACCATCAGAGATAGTCGCAAAAAGGAAGTGAAATTCAGTCCTGCCTTTATTACCAATTTTGCCATTTTGGTGACACAGCCACAGGTGCCTACACTGACTGACATCAGTAAGATAGGTGAAACTTTTAAAGGATTAACGGCTTATGCGCCAAAAGGCACTACCAATGAAAAGCGTCTTTTGAATATAAAAAAGAAGTATTTTCCGGAAATGACCATAAAATCTGCTGCCAGCAGTCCGGAAACGCTGGATAACGTGCTTTCGGATAAAAATGGGTTCGCTTATCTTGATCTGGCCTTTTATCTTGATGCCATCCAGAGAAGGAAAGGCCTCAAGAGACATCCGGTAGGGGATCAAAGTAGTGAACAATTTGGATTTATTATGCCACTAAATAATGACTGGCAGCCACTGATGAAAGAGTTTTTTGCTGCTAACGGTGGCTATACTTCATCTATGGATTACAAAGAAATACTAAGAACACACTTAGGAGATACAGGAATTAAATTGTTGCAAACTGCAAAATAATTTGATCTTTGAGGTATTCGTAATAGAGAGGTCTTATATTTTGCAGTTTGCAACAATTTAATTCCTGTATCTCCTAAGTGTGTTCTTAGTATTTCTTTGTAATCCATAGATGAAGTATAGCCACCGTTAGCAGCAAAAAACTCT
>JBCCSU010000335.1:0-4975 GCA_039199635.1 Bacteroidota bacterium
ACGGTTTTTAGATAAAACAGTGTTCTTAACATTGATTATTTTAAGTAGTTACTCTTCCTTTTCACAAACCATAGATATAATTACTCCGGTAGATGCAGGTAAAGCCTCAACACACGGTTTTTACCCTATGGAAAGAGCGTTTGATAGTCAGCCTACCTGGGATGTCGTCCAAGGTGAACCTTTAGGCGGTCAGGGAGGTAATGATGCGCCGGCTTATACCAACCGTACCGGTTATGTTGATTTTGGTCCTAATTATGCGTCACTGCGAATAACAGAGACCTGGACCTTATACAAGAGTTGGACTACAGGCAATCAAATTCCATACGCTGAGCTCTGGTGGGACGATGATAAAGATCAAACGAACGACAATGGAGTTGTAGAGAATAGCCTAAATTTCAATAGTGCCCAAGGAGTGATTAACTCAAGTAGTGAAACCTGGATAAAAGATGGTGATTTTACATTAAATCCAATCATTCCTCAACGCCGGTATTTGATTTTTAAAAGTGCTGCCTCTATAACTAATAAGGCCAAAGAATTTGCTTTTGTGGGTTTTACAGCATTAGCCATTGATCCGCCAACTAACTTAAATGTAGCAATATCAACCACTTCAGCTTTACTTACATGGAATGATTCAGGCAATGACGAAAACGCTTATGTCGTAGAACGTTTAGACGAATCAAATTCAAATTTTGTCTCGGTTCAAAGTCTTTTAGCAAATGTATTAACTCACACCGATACAGACTTAATACCTGGTAAAACATACCGCTACAGAGTGGGAGCCGTTAGTCTTCAAAATGATACGGTTTATTCTCAAGAAGTAGTAGTCAACACACCACTGTCTACAGAGACTGATTTGCTTATCAATAATCAACCTTCACTAGCAAGCAATTATTCTGCGGATCAGGATAACGGTACTTTTCAAATAATAGATAACCAAAACACAATTTTGTTAGAAGGTAACGCTTGGAAGAGTGCCTCATATAACTACACTGTAACGGCCAATACCGTCTTAGAATTTGATTTTAAAAGTACAGATGAGGGAGAAATTCAAGGCATAGGTTTCGATAATGATAACCTACATGCGCAGGATAAGATCTTTCAACTATATGGGACACAAACTTGGGGCATAACAGATTATAAAGATTACCAGGGCACAGATTGGAAGCACTATATTATACCCGTGGGCAATCATTTTACCGGGGTTATGGATAGAATTACCTTTATCGGCGATGAAGATAAAAATGGTGCTTCTCAAAATGGTTTTTTCAGGAACGTCCTGGTTTATGAGCAAAGTATAACACCCTTTGATAGTCCTAACTCAGCTTTTGAAATAGTTAGTACTGATAACTGGTGTTCCAATCCTTCAGAATTTACAACCGCCGGGATGAGTGGCGTTGGACCAAGTAGTAGCTGTAATTCAATATCCCCTGAATCGAATGTTTGGTTTACCTTTATTGCCAATTCGAACGAATTATCGATCGAATTATCCGGTACGATATCAAGAGCGTCCATGACGCTAAGGGATTCAAATCTTAATAGTGTCGTTTGTAATATTGACAGAGACTATGGTGAAATAGCTATAAGTACCATATCGTTAATTCCAGGAAACCAGTACTATATTTCAGTGGATAACCGTCTGGATAATGCAGTTTACAAAGGTACCTTCGGTCTTTGTCTTAATGAACAAGCTTCTTATGATTTTAAGGAAGGGGCAGTTGAACTTAATCATGGAAACAATTGGTGCTCTGGTAATGATGAGTACACAACTAGCGGTATGACTGCGGATGGAGTGCCATCTTCATGTAATAGCATTTCTCCTCAATCTAATGTCTGGTTTACATTTATCGCTACATCTGGTGAGATTGATATTGCGCTAAATGGTTCAGGAATATCTCGTGCTTCTATGACCCTTTGGGATAATAATTCTAATGAAATTAATTGTAGCATTGACTATAACTACGGCGAAATATCCCTGGGTTCAACATCCCTGGTTCCTGGTAATCGGTACTACATATCTGTTGATAATAGGTTAGAAAATCAGGTTTATAAAGGTAATTTCGGCTTATGTATTACTGATAAGGCTTCTTACGACTACAAAGCAGGCGCGTTAGAAATACCTCACTACTCGAACTGGTGTTCAGAGCACTTGGAATTCTCAACCAAAGGTAAAACAGGTGATGGGCCAAGTAGCAGTTGTAACTCCATATCCCCTGAATCTAATGTTTGGTTCAAATTCATAGCGAATTCAAATGAAGTAAATCTTAGCCTTAGTGGAACTATATCACGCGCTAATATGACACTATGGGATGAAAATATGATGGAATTAAGTTGTAAGATTGATCAGAACTACGGGCAAATTTCTCTTACTTCTGAAGAGTTAATTACTGGAAGTCGATATTATGTATCTGTAGATAATCGCTTCGATAATCAAGTATATAAAGGAGCTTTTAGTTTATGTATTTCCTCTGGTGATCACAACCTTACTTGGCGAGACTTAAATGGAGTATCATTAACCTCCGAAAATGGTTTAATAAAGACATCTTCAAATACTGGATGGGATGCTGGAGCAGCGAGTTATAATCGTTTAGGTTCAGGTGAAGATGGCTGGTTAGAATTCGTTATTCCAGAGGATCATTTTGGCAGTTATATTCTGGGTTTTTCGTCAAATAACACAGACGATCATTTTAATAGCCAGAGCTACTCAATCCGAGTTTTCTTAAATGGGGATGTGCGCGTTTATGAGGCATCATTAGCTCGTGGTTTAACTTACACTTCACAACCAGGAAGTAGAATTCGTATCGAGCGAGTGGGGGATAAGATTAATTATTGGTTGGATGATACTCAGATAAGATCTATTGATGCTCCGAATACTACATCGTTGATTGTCGATGTATCTGCTAACAATTCTAATACCGTAGTGCCTAACGTGATTACTTCCTTTGATCAAGTGTTAAGCTTGAACGTAGATCTACAACCTGAAGAGACAGGATCTGACGGCGCCATCAGCCTCACAGTTTCGGGCGGAGATGCCCCATACACTTATTCCTGGTCTACAGGAGCTACCACATCAAGTATCAATAATTTATCTTCAGGCACCTATGATGTTACTATTTCAGATGCCTTAGGCCGTACCTTAACACGCAGTTACAGCGTCAATAATCAAGTTACCTGGACTGATTTAGTAAATGTAGCTCTTACGGCAGATAACGGTCTGGAAAAAACGTCATCTAATTTAGGATGGGATGCTGGAGCAGCGAGTTATGACCGTTTAGCATCAGGTGAAGACGGCTGGTTAGAATTCATTATTCCGGAAGATCACTTTGGAAGCTACGTTTTGGGTTTTTCATCGAATAATGCAGATAATCACTACAATAGCCAGAGCTACTCAATCCGAGTTTTCTTGAATGGGGACGTGCGCGTTTATGAAGCATCATTAGCACGTGGTTTAACTTACACTTCACAACCGGGAAGTAGAGTTCGTATCGAGCGAGTAGGGGGCAAGGTTAATTATTGGCTGGATGACACCCAGATAAGATCCATTGATGTGCAAAATACTACTGAATTGATCATAGATGTATCTGCTAATAACTCCAATACCGTAGTGCCTAATGTGATTACTTCCTTTGATTACGAACCCAATATTCCTGCATCGAATTTGACTTTTACTGAAGTGACCGAAAATTCTATGCGCTTGAATTGGACAAATGGAGATGGTGATGGTAGAATATTGATGCTAAGAGAAGGTCAATCTCTTACGGTTACTGGCTCACCAGATGATGGTGTTGAGTACACTTGGAGTTCAAATGTTAAAACGGCTCCTGGCAAAGGCCCAAATAAAATTATCTATGCCGGCAGTGATTCTTCAATTCTAGTCACCGGGTTAAAATTTAATACGCTTTATGGTTTTCGCTTGTTCGAGTACAATGGTTCAGCAGAACAAATTGATTATTTACTTTCTCCAACAGCTAATGGTGCAAACTATACATTAGGCGCAGCCCCTGAGCCTACAGTAGGCCCTAGTCTCTTGCGTGTAGATTCGATAACAGATAATTCGGCACATATCAGCTGGGTATTAGGTAACGGAGAGAGAAGTTTGGTTAGAGTTCGTGAAAGAGGAGTGTTGACTGTGAATGGTAGGCCAAAGGATGGTAAAGAATATGAATTCAGTACATATTTTCCTTCCTCTACGCGCCTAATTGCCTCTGTTGGTGTAGTTTATAAGGGTGTGGGAAGTGCCTTTAAACTAACAGGGCTTGAGCCAGATACCCGTTATTCAATAGGTGTTTTTGACTTTAATGGTGTAGATTCAACCACAAACTATCTATATAGTTCACCTCAAATAACTTTTTACACGACCAATGGTTCAGTGGATGATAATTTAGAACTCCAAGCCCTTCGCGATCTGTATGAAAGCACTAATGGAGATAACTGGACCTCACAAACCGATGCCGATCCGAATAATGATTGGCCGAGAACGGCTACAGAATGGACGGCTATCAATTCTGTGGATCAGGTTGCGGATTGGTACGGTGTCATAGTTGATTCCGGTGATGTTCATGAGATCCAACTAAAAAACAATGGTCTTGCTGGAGTTTTTCCTGAATCTGTGACTCGGCTCACTACTTTGAAAAAGTTATATCTCGGAGAATATCAAACTACGAATCAGCTAACTGGTCCTATACCGGAGAGTATTGCTAATCTTTCCAATATTGAGTATCTGGTGTTAGCCGGTAATCAGCTTTCCGGTGAAATACCTGAAGTCATTTTTAATAATCAAAATCTGATCTATGCGTCCTTAGGACATAACGGATTCACAGGGAGTATACCTGGTAACATCGGAAGTGCAATCAACCTAACGCATTTATCCTTTGAGAACAATAATTTGACAGGTAGTATTCCTGGATCTATCGGAGAACTGAAAAAACTTGTACACTTTGCAGCAGGCTATCAAAACATCACAGGTTCTATTCCTACT
>JBCCSU010000336.1:0-4839 GCA_039199635.1 Bacteroidota bacterium
ATCATTATAGCGCCTAACAAATGAGGTCCTGAAGAGAAGTTACGGTTTTGGAAATTATAGTAGTCCATATTAAATCACCTAATTCTCAGCCATGCTAGATCTAGGTAAAATAAAGCCATTTTTACTAAGCTTTATGTTGCTGGTTTTTGCATTTATGCAGGTACGAGCACAAGTGAGAACGGTTACAGGTAAAGTAACTTCCTCAGAGGACGGCGCTGCTTTACCTGGAGTCAGTGTTCTAGTTAAGGGAACATCAAGTGGGTCGGTAACCGATATTGAAGGAAACTACTCAGTGACGATTCCAGATGGTTCGGGTATCCTGATTTTTTCATTTATTGGACTTGCGACAAAAGAAGTTGAAGTCGGTTCCCAGCCTGTAGTTAACGTCAATATGGCCACCGATGCGAAGCAGCTATCTGAGGTAATTGTAGTTGGTTATGGAACACAGCGTAAGGAGGAATTAACAGGTTCTTTAAATGTGATCGATGCAACTAAGCTTGAACAGATTCCAACTTCAACTTTTCAGGATGCCTTGCAAGGTACTTCCGGACTTCAAGTGGTTTCTAATGACGGCGCTCCTGGTGCGGGCGTATCCGTTAGAGTGCGCGGTATTGGTTCCATTACTGCAGGGAATGAACCTTTATATGTGATCGATGGAATTCCTGTGACATCGGGAAGTGTTTCTCAGACTGATTTCGGTAATGGAGGAAGAAGTTCCAATGTGTTGGCATCACTTAATCCCAATGATATTGAGAATGTGGTAGTATTAAAAGATGCAGCGTCCTCTGCTATATATGGGTCCAGAGGAGCAAACGGAGTGGTACTAATCACCACTAAATCTGGTAAATCAGGTAAGGCTAAGATTGACCTCAAAATGCAGTATGGTTTTTCAGACTTCGCTTTCAACGATTTGTTGGAACCATTGAACAGAGATCAATATCGCCAGCTATATATTGAAGGTTATGTGAATGCGGGAACATTGACTGAGCAAGAGGCCATTGACCTGTATACCACTCAGTTTCCAGAAGATGCTAATACTGACTGGTTGGACGAAATATCTCAAACGGGCACAACAAGTCAATACGACCTAAGTTTTCAAGGTGGCAGCGATAAATTGACTTATTTTATTTCAGGAAGTTACTTTGACCAAGAAGGTGTTGTGATAGAAAACAAATTTGAGCGCTATTCATCTCGTATTAATCTCTCTGCCCATTTGACTGATAAATTAAAAGTCACCAATAATCTCAATGTATCATACTTTGAACAGCGTGGCATTACCGATGGCACCAGGTGGCAGGCGCCCTTTTATTTAGCCTACCTTATGGCTCCGGCTGTTCCTGTATTGGATGATCAGGGTCGTTATTATGGAGAGCATACTTTTTTTATGGGGGCGAACAACCCGGTAGGGCACTTAAATGAGGATGAAAGAGAGCTGCAGCAGAGTAGGATTATAGATAATTTAACACTTTCTTATCAAATTACCGACGACCTTTCATTTACGTCAGCATGGAGTATCGATATTCTAAACGTTGATGAGCACATTTTTGCTAACGGAAGATACGGTGATGGTAGAAATATTGGCGGATCGGTAAATGATGCCGCTACTGATATTGTTAACTGGTTGGGCACTCAAACTTTGAATTATGGCAAAACATTTAGCGATGTACATAACATTGACGTGTTAATAGGTTATGAAGCTCAAAAAGTTAGAACTGAGGTCCTGGAAGCCTCTGGTGAAGGTTTTTCTCATCCGGATCTTAAAACCTTAAGCAGCGCTGCAAACCCGACTGCCGCCATTGGATCTGAAACTGAGTTTTCGTTTAATTCGTACTTTTCTAGAATAAACTACGACTATGATGGGACTTACTACCTTCAAGCTTCTTTAAGAAGAGACGGGTCTTCAAAGTTTGGTCCTGCGGAGCGCTGGGGTACATTTTGGTCCATTGGGGGAGGTTATACGATTAGTAATGCAGGGTTTATGCAGAATATCTCTGTTATCGATTTCTTGAAATTGAGGACAAGTTACGGCGTAGTTGGTAATGCTGATATTGGAAATTTTGATTGGGCAGGATTATGGGGTTTCACAAGAGAGTATGATGGACAGCCCGGGGCTGCACCTGCGCAGGTGGCTAATGAAAATCTTACCTGGGAGACGCAGGAGACTTTCAATTTAGGCCTTGATCTAAATATGTTCAACAATAGAATAAGTATTGGTCTTGAGTACTTTAATAGGACCTCAAGTGATCTTATCCTGGACAGACCGCTTTCAAATACTACCGGGTTCCGTAATGTTAGTCAGAACGTTGGAGATATGGAAAATAATGGTATCGAGCTAACGCTTGATGGTAAAATTATCGAAACGCCAGACTTTTACTTGAGTGCCGGTTTTAACATTACTTTCTTAAATAATGAATTGACATTCTTACCAGAACCCATTGTTGACGGAACCAAAAGAAGAGAGGAAGGTAGGGACTTTCAGGAGTACTATCTTTACGGTTGGGCAGGAGTGGACCCTGCTAATGGTGACCCACTGTGGTTCACTGATTCTACCAAATCTGAAACAACCAATAATATAAACGAAGCGGAGCGTTTTTATGACGGAAAGTCTGCGACACCTGATTTTTATGGAGGGTTCAATTTAAATGCTGGATATAAAGGGTTTAGTATAGGATTACAGTTTAACTATCAGTTTGGAAATTATCTATATGATAATCCGGGGTGGGTAATCCATGGAGATGGCAGGTTCACTCCGCGTAGTACGTCTACATATGCTTTTGAAAACCGTTGGCAAAATCCTGGGGATGAAGCATTGTTTCCTCAGCACAGATGGGGCGGTAATCAAGCCTCGAACACCCGAAATTCATCCAGGTACTTATTTGAGGGAGATTTCATTCGTCTGAAAACGCTTAATATCGGATATGATCTTCCGTCCAGCATCGTGAGTAAGCTAAAGTTAAGATCACTCAAAGTTTATACTAATCTTAATAATATTTGGACGTGGGTAGCGGATGATAAGTTACATTTTGATCCGGAACAAACTATAAATGGAGTCTACAATACGGTAACTCCCATTAATAAGACTGTAAGTTTTGGCGTAAACGTTGGATTATAAATTAGATAGCTATGAAATTTATATATAAATCTTTAATCATTCTTACGCTGCTTTCTATTTCTTCATGCAGCGATGACTTCTTAGAACTTACCCCTCAACAGAGTATTTCTAATGACGATTTTCTAAAAACATTTGACGATTTTCAGTCTGCCATATTGGGTGGCTATGATCAAATGCAAAACACCGATTGGTATGGAAGGTATATGATCTTGGTGCCTGATGTTATGGGAGAGGATGTTAAGCAAAATGCAAGCGCCAATCGCGCCAAGGAATGGGCTGAGTATAGTGGAGCTCCAGTGGATTTTATACCTGAAGAATTCTGGGCCGAGATTTACGAGGGCATCAATATTGCCAATTCAATGATAAACGCGGAATTTGAACCGCCATCCTCACTGACGGTAGAATTTAATCAAATTTTAGGCGAGGCATATGCGCTTCGCGCTTTGGCCTACTTTGACCTGGTGAGATTATTTGCGCAGCATTATACCTACACTACGGATGCCTCGCATTTAGGAGTTCCTATTGTTCTGGAATTTGATGTGGAGGCAAAGCCGGCTCGAAATACTGTAGCCGAAGTTTATAGCCAAATCATTGATGATTTTAATCAAGCAATTAGTCTAATGTCCATTGATCCTATTAACGCCGGATATTTTTCAAGGGAGGCGGCGCAAGCATTGTTATCCCGAGTTTATTTATATGCGGAAGATTTCGATCAGGCAGAATCTTTGGCGACGGCAGTGATTTCCAGCGGAAAATACAGTCTTGTTTCCGCCGCAGATTATCCTATGCAGTTTTTAGTTGGGAATTCTTCGGAGGCAATATTTGAAGTTATCTTTAATATAGCTGATAATCCTGGATCCGAACATATAGGGGGTATGTATAAAGAGAGTGGTTATGGAGATTATCTGCCATCTGAAGATCTTCTTAATCTGATTCCGGCTGGAGATGTACGAAGTACGCTATTCAGAATTGACACTACTAGCATTGGAGGTATTTACGGAAATTTAAGAGTAGATAAATATCCTAGCGCCAATGCGGATATAGGTACAGACAACGTCCCGGTAATACGACTTTCAGAGGTATATCTTATCCGTGCGGAGGCGCGCGCCAAATCGTTAGATAATACAGGGGCGCAAGCAGATTTAAATTTGATTAGGCAAAGAGCTTTACCTACTGCTCCCAATGTGACTGTTACTGGTGCAGATTTAATTACAGAGATACTTAATGAGCGGCGAATAGAATTGGCCTTTGAGGGACATAGTATTTTTGATGTTACCAGAAATAAATTAGATGTAATCAGGGATGATTGTACTGCTCCTGCCAGTGCATGTTCCATTTCGTATCCAAACGATCGCTTCATATTGGCTATTCCAATAGAAGAAACCGACGTAAATCCTAATATGATTCAGAATGATTCTTATGGGCAATAGTTAATTTCTAATCAGAACTAAAGGTCATTTCAAACATTTTGAGATGGCCTTTTTTAATGAGCAATTTTTCCAATTTTTTAGCCTTAACAGAGTTGTACAGATGGCTTCTACTTATCTTTTGCAACATTTTAATAGCCAACGCGTATCAATACTACAATTAGGAAATTCGTTAATGTTTTTTAATCGCAATACTGCATTTAGGTAATAGATGAAAAAATACCAATTAGGAGAATTCGAGGAGATAGTGCTTTTAACTGTAGGTGTACTTTACAATGAGGCGTATGGGGTGGCTATAAA
>JBCCSU010000337.1:0-4773 GCA_039199635.1 Bacteroidota bacterium
AAATATATATGGAGCCATTCTGGGATCCCACTTTCTCGTCAAGTGTCCAAAATGAACACCAGCATCTAGTAAGTCTTTGTATTCTAATTTATTTGCCATTATACTTATTTTCTCAACTGAGAATTAACGTTTACTGAATTGGAATCTTCTTCTCGCCTTTCTTCGTCCATATTTCTTACGTTCCACCATTCTAGGATCTCTGGTAAGAAATCCTTCTTTCTTTAAAGGAGGTTTATTCTCAGGATCTACCTCTACTAAAGCTCTGGATACCGCTAATCGTATAGCTTCTGCCTGCCCTGAAGGTCCGCCGCCTTCCACGTTAATTTTGATGTCATAGTTACCTTCAGTACTTGTAGTTACTAAAGGCTGACTTACGATAGTTTGAAGAATATCTGAAGGAAAGTACGTTTTCACGTCCTTGCTGTTAACGGTGATATTCCCTTTCCCGGCCGTTACATAAATTCGGGCCACCGAGGTTTTTCTCCTTCCGATTGTACTTATTACTTCCATTCTTAAAGTTTAATTTCTTTTGGTTGTTGTGCCTCATGTGGATGCTCAGCACCTTCATAAACGTATAAATTCTTGAATAAAGCTCGGCCCAATCTATTCTTAGGAAGCATTCCGCGAACGGCACGTTCTACTAATAAAGTAGATGACTTCTCCTTTAATTGTCTTGGAGTAGTCTCCCTTTGACCACCAGGATAACCAGTATGCGACACGTATACTTTATCAGTCCACTTTTTTCCAGTCATTTGGACTTTATCAGCATTTACTATGATAACGTTATCTCCACAATCTACGTGGGGTGTATAACCAGGCTTATTTTTTCCCCTGATGATCTTAGCCACCTCACTTGCCAAGCGACCTAAAACTTTTGAATCAGCATCTACTACTACCCAGTCTTTTTGACTTGTTGCTTTGTTAGTAGAAACTGTTTTATAACTTAAATGATCCACGCTTAAAAAGCTTTTCTTTTTATAATACCCATAGCCCTCCTAAAAAAGGGAGTGCAAAGATAGTTTGATTGATTTTGAAATGCAACTAGGCTTTATAAATATTTAAGAATTCTTGCCTAGTTGCAAAAGTAACACTCTAAAGTCTTTTGGATACTCAGTTTCAACTGTTTTAATAGTATTGTCAAGTGTTTTAAACGTAATACTTTTAGCATGTAGTGCCAATCGCTTGATAAGCGGCTGCTCTTCTTCATATTTACCTACTCTGTAATTGCGTTTCAAAGATGATAATAAAAATGGCTGACCTCCATACTGCACATCACCCGTTATGGACGCTCCAAGATGTGCCAAATGTATTCTGATTTGATGCATTCTACCTGTGATAGGTTTACACTCGACTAAGCAATGGTTTCTGTAAGCTCGTATTGTATTGAAAACAGTTTCAGCTTCTTTACCTTTTCTATCGATTCTTACCGTGCCATTCGACAGTTGCAATATCCTATCGTTAACGATTCTATCCTCTAATGCGTGGATACCATCTACTACGGCGTGATATTCTTTACCAACCTCTCGATGCTCAAACTGCATGGAAATATGCCGGTAGGCCTCCGGATTTTTGGCCACTATTAAAGCCCCTGAAGTTTCCTTATCTAGCCGATGGCCTACTTGCGCTTCAGCATTATAGGCTTTTGCTAACGATAGTATATTATAGTCTTTGTTTCTATCCTGTAGAGTGGCAACGAACGGGGGTTTATTGATAACAACGTAGTCATTGTCCTCCCAAAGGATTAAATCTTGAAAGCTTAATTTTTTGGCCATAGTACAAAGCTAGCGCTTTGTTTATGGAGTATCAGAAATATTGTTTTCAGATTCTACTTTTTCCTTTGGGAGCCGGAAACTAAATGTAGACCCCTGGCCTATTTCACTTTGTACATTGATCTTGGATTGGTGCCCTTCTATGATGTGTTTAACAATGGCCAAACCTAAACCCGTACCACCTTTTTCTCGCGACCTACTCTTATCTACCCTGTAGAACCGTTCGAATATTCGATGGATATCTTCTTCGGGTATGCCTTCACCATCGTCTTTCACTCGTACCTCTATCTCCTTTTCTACCTCCCGAAAACCTATAGTCACCTTTCCACCTTCTTTACCATATTTCAGACCATTGCTTAAAAGGTTAGTCAATACCTGGTTGAGCCTTTGCCAATCGCCATATACGGTTACGGACTCGGGGGTACCCTCTTCAAAATTTATGGTTATGTCCTTCTTATCAGCCTTATTCTCAAATTGCTCAAAGATATCAGCGGTCATTTGGCGGATATCAAAGTATTCAAAGTACATGCGTATTTCACCGGTTTCTATCTGCGAGAGTACCAGAAGGTCTTGGACTAGCATGTCTAACCCATCGAGGCTCTTTGCCGCTTTTTTTAAAAAGCGATTTCTTACGCTCTTATCTTTTACTGCACCGTCCAGCAAGGTATGAACAAAGCCCTGGGCCGCAAAAATGGGTGTTTTCAACTCATGGCTCACATCAGCGATGAACTCTCTTCTGAAAGCTTCAATTTTCTTTAGCTCATCGATCTCCCGCTGTTTTAAGGTGGCGTAAGAAAAAATTTCTTCGTTAATTTTCTTTAATGGATTAAATGGATTTGATTTTTCTGTTTCAATAGTGTTCAGCTCTTTTTTCCGGAGCTTATTGAAAAGGTTATATATCTTGTCAATTTCCCTAAAAATAAGGAACTCTAGTACCACAAACCCGAAGAGATAAGCGGCCGACCCGCTAATAAAAAAGGAAACGGTTAGTGCGGTTTGGGTTACCCCGTCAAAAAGACTCAAGAAAGCGGTAGTCACCCCGGCTACGCAGAATGCCAAAAGCAGGGCGATTACCCTAGAGCTGTAAACCATGCTCTAATTTAAACTAAACTTATAACCTACACCTTTGACGGTTTTTATAAAGTCATCACCAATTTTTTCTCTCACTTTTCTAATATGTACGTCAACGGTACGAGCGAGAACATAGACATCCGATCCCCAAATATTTTGAAGCAACTCGTCTCTTCCAAATACTTTATTTGGGTTCTGCGCCAGAAAATAGAGCAACTCAAACTCCTTTTTAGGTAGTGTAATCTCCTCCCCTTCCATATTAATGGTATAGCTGGATCTGTCAATGAGTAGGCCTCCCAGGCTTATTTGGCTAGTGACCGTTTTCTTTTTAGAATCTCTTCGAAAAAGCGCACTGATTCTACTCATTAGCGCTCGCGGCTTGATGGGCTTTGTGATGTAATCATCAGCCCCTACATCAAAAGCAGCAATCTCCGAGTATTCTTCAGATCTAGCGGTTAGAAAAATAATGAAAACGTTAGATAACTCCGGAACCTCGCGGATCTGTCGACAAGTTTCCACTCCATCCTGATCAGGCATCATAATATCTAATAAAATGAGATCAGGCTGAAACTTCCTTGCTTTTTCTACTCCGTCAAAACCATTATTGGCGGTTTTAACTTCATATCCCTGTTTTTCAAGATTATACTTGAGAAGTTCGAGGATCGACTCTTCATCGTCAACAACAAGCACCTTTTGGCTTTGCTTGCTACCCATAGCTTAAAGTTTAGTTTAAGATTATGTTATAATGGTCAAGTTAAAAAATTAAAATTATGGAGAAAAATAGGCAATGAAAAGGCGGTAACAATAACTTAACATTTACATAATTCCTTTTTTAAAGTCTGTAATATCTACTTCTACCGCTCCCACAAACATTTGTGCCTTTATTTTCAAGGGAACTTTATTTATGTCATCGGAAAGCCATACCTGAATGGAGTTTTCTCCATCAAATAGTTCATTTTCAGGCATTAAAGGGGTGAGTTTCAGCGATCTGATTTTTCCTAGTTTGGTTCTTATTTCTTCCCGACCATCAAAACGAATCGAAAAATTATAGACCTCATCATCGAAAAAAGCATCAATCTTAAAAACTTCACCTTCTTTAATAGAACTAAAGTCAAAGGTACGTAAGTAATAATACCCACTGACCAGATCCTGAACGTAGGCTGGGGTATCAAACACCTCCACGGGCTTCCACAGCTTTTTTCTTTTGTCAAAGGTTCGAACTCTGGCTACTTTGTTTTCCTGGTCAAACTCGACTATTTCATGATTTCTATACTTACCCTCTTCTATTTTACGGTAGAACTTCCGGGTGATCATAGCCGACGAGTCCAAATAAGTACCCCAGGTATCGCGTATTCTCAGAAAAAGGTCAAACATGCCTACAGACCGACCAAAAACTTCGATTTTATAACAATCGTAACCATTGACCCGATGTAAATCATCCTCGATAGTCATAGTGGCGGTAGCGGCATTTATAAACCCATAATGCACCCGATAAGAAAGCACCTCACCTTTATAAAAAGTGGTATTTTCAGTTTCTACAGACTCTGGCCCGTATTGGATAAATCCGAATATGGTTACTATAAAGGCTGATAGTGCTGTGAGGGATTTCATGTTTTAAAGAAACGGGTGTTTCTCTTTCATGTATTGTATAAAAGCTGTTAAATCTTTATCAAATTTATCATTGAAAAGGCTGTCTAATGACATTTGCTTAGATCTATATCTTAGAAAGGACATAAAATAAGTATTGTTCAACTCCTTACTTTTTATTCTTGAGAGAAAGGCCTTATTACTTAAGGATAACGTATCCATTGAGGTAACGATACGCTCAATGAGATTACTTTTCATATCACTTTTTGCAGCGCTATCAAGCTCTGCTGAAAATGAATTATAAAGTGAATCAAGGTTATCAGCACCGCTAAGCACGTGATGAATG
>JBCCSU010000338.1:0-4720 GCA_039199635.1 Bacteroidota bacterium
ACTCTTGTAATTCTACATAACTTTTAATGTACGTTATTTCTTTTGACAGTGGAACTTTCGTTTCATTGGTTTGATAAAGCATATACCGCATTATTTCTGACAACTTGAGTATCATTTTAGGAGTGTCGGGAGATTTTTCCAGGCTGTAAGAATATAACGTATTTAAGGTATTGAATAATAGATGTGGATTGATTTGAGACTTTAAAAAATCAATTTCAGTTTGCAGCTGCTTCTCTTTTAGTTGGGTGATTAATTTCTCTTGATGTAAATATTTGCGCACCAATCGTCCACTTGCAAACGCCACTGTAAAAAGAATGAAATCCAACCCATGGTAGATATAACCTAGCGTGGTTATTTTATAATTAGGAGAGAGGTAAGTCGCTATTTCTTCGGTTACTAGATTATAACCCCATATTAACGAAAGAACCAGTAGGAAATAAGTAGCATACTTCTTCTTATCAAAGAATTTGGGCATGAGGAAGAAGTTATTTATATATCCTAGTAAGGCACAATCCAAATAGTATTGCAGATCCGTGAGCATGTCCGCAGTAACTCTGTACCGGCTCCAATTGATCAGAAAAGGTATGAGGGCATAGAATATCCAGAATACTATATTCTGTATAACCCTGCTAGCCAATATCTTTTCAAGTTTGGTATTAATCATATACTGCGAATGTCTTTTTAATTCCCGTTAAAAAGAATCTAACTCGACAAACTTAATGTTAGAAACGACCAACTACCTTATTACCCGGACATCACAAAAATCCCAAACGAAAAGTTGTTTAACCACTGTAAGCTTTAGCTATGTCGATTATTTTTTACGATATCAGAATACGTACGAAACTTCGAGTATAAACAATAGAACTTATTTATTTGAAAGGTCTTAACAACTCGAAATGAAAAAAATAACGTCAGTATTATGCCTAATCTTTATTAGTTCAACACTTGTAAAAGCTCAACCAGCAGCATTGGAAAAATATATCCAAAACTATTCCGCTGTAATGGGATCTGACAGCCTCAGAATTGATTTTGGTTCCGATGAAATCCAACAAAACGATCTTATTTTCTTTGGTTTCATTCACGGTGCTGCGTTACCACAACTTCTGGATTTTGAACTATTGAAATATTTCGTGCAAAATGGGACACAGTATTATATGCCGGAAGTCACGTACTCTATGGCGTTTTTTTTAAATCTGTATCTTGAGAAAGGAGATATTGAACTGCTAAATTTTGTAACCTATTTCTATAAGCAGCGAGTACCGCAAGATGCTTCCATTCAATTTCATGAAAAATGGAAACGGATCTATATTTTGAATGAATCATTACCAGCTGACCAAAAAATTAAGGTCATTGGGGTTGACAAACCACTTTATGATAAAAGACTTGCCCTTACACATCTGGCCTACCTGGCCCCAACCGTGTCAACTGGTAATGCTCTAGTAGATTCTCTGAAATATTATAGGCATTTAGAGATTGACCATCGCCTAATTTGGTCAGGTAAGCCCGCAATGGAGAAAGCCAGAGCTACTAATAAGTCTACTTTTGAATTTGTTTACCCAAAGGATTCTAAATACAATTTTTCGTTTCGTTTTTTTCGTGCCTGTGAGAATAATAAAACTGAAATCCTGAAAATGTTTGGTGAAAATGAGCAACATGCCAGTAGAATTCTTGCGGACAGATCGCCAGGCAGAGAGACCTATATATTCAAAGGCTTTCAACAGTATGTTATTCCTTTGATCGAAGGAGGTGATAAGGTGTATGCTAACTATGGATATGCACATATCCAGCAGGCTAGAATTGCAGGTAATTGTTATTTAGCATGTTTAATAAAAGAAGCATACCCAGCGATCAAGCTAACCAGTATCCAGGGATTATTAGCTAAGTCAAATGTTTTGAATGAAAGAAAACTTTGCAAAACCAAGGATTACATAACAGAGCACAATATGACCTTTCAAAAAGCTGAATACTGTGGGTATAAAACCTCAAAATCGTATGACGGTCACAGTTTTTTTGAGCAGGTTAATGGTATTAAGCCCTTGATGCGTCAAGCAGGAAAAAATGAAATTCTAATGCTTAATCTAAAACGACCCAATACACCGTTTGATAGAAATCTTTATTTCGCTGAAAATAAACGCGGTAGTAAGCATTGGAAAGTGGATAAAAACCTGACTACTCTGGACTACTTTCAATATGTAATTTTTATGCAGAAGTCACAAAACAACGTACCGTTTTCGTTGAGTGATTGAGTAGTGGCGTTTTAACGATACAAGTTGTCACACTGCTGATCTTCGCAATTGATCTGTGGTTGTTGGATCAAGTTTATCTTCTTTGATGAATGCCCTAATCTCAGAGTTGAATGATTTTTCTTTTCTGTAGACGTTAAGTTTTTCAAAATCAAACATACGAGTGAGTTTGGGTTTGAGAGCGAGAGAAAACAGTCTGAGCACGAATCACTCTCGCTCTTCACTCTCATCGTTATTGAAGATTTTTGATCATGGCAAAAATCATTTTCGACACTTCTTCGGCACTAGCATAAAAGTGATCAAATTTTTGCTGATCAATGAGGCTTTCACCTTTTAATACGTCAAGAATCGCGACACACTCAAAAAGAGAGCTTCTAGCGATTACGAAGAAATTTCTTCTGTCGGCTTTACTAAACCTGCCTGAGCCTTCAGCGAGATTCAATACGATGCTGAAAGCGGCTCTTCGTAATTGATCGGTGGTTGTTGGATCAAGTTTAACTTCTTTGATGAATGTCCTGATCTCAGAGTTGAATGATTTTGCCTTTTTGTAGACATTAAGTTTTTCAAAATCAAACATACGAGTGAGATTGAGTTTGAGAGCGAGAGAAAACAGTCTGAGCACGAATCACTCTCGCTCTTCACTCTCAGACTGTTTTGTACCCAGGGCCGGAGTCGAACCGGCACGGCCGAAGCCATTGGTGTTTGAGACCAACGCGTCTACCAATTCCGCCACCTGGGCAGACGGCATGCAAATATGTTTAATGATTTCATTATCGGCAACTAGACCTTTAAAATACTTTTGTTTGAAAAGGCTATTGGCTTATCCTTAAACAGTGGCTTGGTTCGGGACCAAACGCTTTTGAAAAGGGCCGAGTTTCTATATTCATCAAGTGCCTTTTGATTTTTCCAAATACTGTACGTGCTGAAGATATTACCTTCATTATAGTCTTGGTGTAGTTCCAGGTGTAGGCACCCTTCAAAACCCCTGATCTTCTTTTTACTTTCATGGAAAACGGCTAGGAACTTATCTACTTCCTCTTCACGAAAGGTCATCCTTACTATTCTTATTAGATCACTCATCGAACTTTATCATTACCGGACTATCATAATTTAAACCCAAAAGATCTGACGCTTTACCTTGATTTATGCCTATCTCTAGGTAGCCCAATTCATTAAAAATAACGAATATATCACCCGCATCTACTTGGTTGATACTGGTGTTTATCCGTCTGGCGTTTTCTCGGCCAAAAGTAATGTTATAAGTTTTCTGCTTGCTTAAAATATTGAATGTGGATTGATCGATATTACTGATGAGATTGCCGTAATTATCTACTCTAATAATGTGCCCTGAGATCAAGCTTTTATTCGCTTTTAGATGTCTATTCAGCATTCTTTTCAGCTCCGTCAAAGGTTTTCCTAAATCCTGTATCGCGGTATTACTTGCTAGTTTGGCTGCGGCCGGAGCAAATATGTCCTTGGTCGGAAAAGTAGTATCCACTGGTTTAATGGAATTAATATCTACCTGGAATCTAGGAGTTTTATCACTGACCAATCCAATAAACCCATTATCGGTTCCAATAAAGTAGTGATTATTAAGCTCAGCAGCATAATAACTATCATGTGGCTTACCCACGGTATCAACAGCGATAATGTGTACCGTACCCTCCGGAAAATCCTGGTAGACGGCCTTTAAAACAAAAGCTCCATGGGCAATATCACATGGACGGATATTATGGCTAATATCTACGATAGTGATGTTTGGATTAACTGCTAGAATCTTGGCTTTGACAGCCGCTGAGTAATGATCTTTCTCGCCAAAGTCAGATAATAAAGTGATTACAGCCATAAGCCGACTACGGTGAGCTTAAAGTGATTTAGTAAATAATTCGAGCTGACCGGCTAAAAACTCAAATATTGAGACCGTTTCAGTACTTTTACCTTTCAAAATTAAATAAAATTTAACCATATTAGATTACACTTAAAATAAATTAGCCTTTGGTAGAAAAAGTTATTACGCTAGAAAATGTGTCACTCCTTGACTTCTTAGGAGTAGAAAATAAAAACATCAACGAAGTAGCTTCAGCCTTTCCTAAAAGTAAAATAGTATCCCGAGGGAATGAGATCCGAATTAAGGGATCTAGTACGGATCTGTTAAAAATTAACGATATTATTAACTCTTTGGTAGCCCATTATCACAAGTTTGGTAAGGTGACCGAGGAAAATGTACAGAATTATCTCTCTAAAGAGGCGGAAGAAGAGTTGCCGGATCGTGAAGAGGTACTCATTTACGGGCACCCACCGTCGAAGGGTTGCCGTCCTAGCTCCTAGCCTTGCTTGTATTTCTTATTCATATTTACATTCACATTTCAGAGGCGTCACATTTACAATCTGTCAGTGCTGCAGCTCTACCAGCAGTATTTCTTTTGGATTGGGCTTGACAACCTTGTCACGTAAGTTAAGTGTTAACTACTAATGAC
>JBCCSU010000339.1:0-4675 GCA_039199635.1 Bacteroidota bacterium
CTCGTAAATATCGAAGAATTAGAGAAACCATTGGTTATAGATCTCTTCGCTGTTCAGGCCAATCAGGGAACGCGATATGATTTACCCATTTACTATTTAGGAGAGTTAATGTCCACTAATCAAGAATTGCTACTTAATAAGGATTTGTTGCCAATGGGTGAACATGACGGTTATCAGCATTTATGGCAAGAGGGTCACACGGAGCTTAAGGGTAGTAATTTTAAAATGACTTGGCTTAATCAGAGAAACTTCTATTCAGTAACCTCAATAGCTGAAGAGGGAGATCAGGTAATACTAACACGTATTGGAGCTAATGACCCCAGTTTTAACTTGAGAAGAGATCCAGGTTTAATTCATCGTAGAAAAGCAGGAAATACAGTATTTGCAAGTCTGTACGAGATGCACGGCAGCTACAGCTATTCCACTGAAATCCCAATTAATTCATTCAGTTCTATCACTGAGCTTAAGATTTTAAATAGTTCTGAAGAATATCTAATCATTCAATTTGGGTTGCAATCCGGTGAGGCTTACCGATTTGCCTTTTCACTAACTGACAGCGCTGAAACTGGCGAGCATACGGTAAAAGTTGAAAATAGTCAAGAAATAAGTTGGACAGGAGTATACGATTTTAAGAAAACTGAAGACTGAAAAAAATGAATAAGAGCGACAAATACATATTGACAGAAGCGATCGAGTGGGAACGGTTAGGAGGAGGTGTTTCAAGAAAAATGCTTGGGTATGATAACCAAATCATGATGGTTTTGGTAAAGTTCGAAAAAGGTGCTATCGGATCTCCTCATAGTCATTTTCATACTCAAACTACCTACTGTGTTTCTGGCAAGTTCGAGTTTGAGATTGACGGTGTTAAACAAGAGATTAAAGGTGGTGACGGTGTCTACATTGAACCAAATCTTTTGCATAGTGCAGTTTGCCTGGAGGCGGGAATGCTGATTGATACGTTTAGTCCGGTTCGAGAGGATTTCCTGGATGGTTCCGGGGTGTCATATTTTGGAGATAAGGACTAACCAAGTATGAAGATTAAAGGACTAAGGTGGTGGGTAATTGGACTAATAGCACTTGCGACTATTATCAATTACGTTGATAGACAGTCAATTAATGTGCTTTGGCCGGAGATATCTGAGGAGTTGTACCCAGATAAAACTGTCGACGAGCGCAAGGAAATATACTCTCTGATCTCTGTAATTTTCGTTTTCTCTTACGCTTTTGGACAAGCGCTTTTCGGAAGAATTTTCGACTGGGTTGGAACACGTCTGGGTTTTGCACTATCTATTTCAGTGTGGTCAATAGCCACAGCCTTACATGCCTTGGCAAGATCATTTATGAGCTTTGCCATTTTTAGATCCATTTTAGGTATAGCTGAGGCCGGCAACTGGCCTGGAGCTGCGAAAGGCAATGCTGAATGGTTCCCAACCAAGGAACGCGCATTTGCTCAGGGCTTGTTTAATTCGGGAGCGGCTATCGGTGGTATTGTGGCAATACCTATGATTGCTTTCTTATCCATATATTTTAACTGGCAGATAATCTTCGTTTTAGTTGGTGTTGCCGGTTTGTTGTGGCTTTTACCCTGGATGTATCTGGTAAAATCACCACCTAAAGATCACCCCTGGATAACAGATGAGGAGCGTAAATATATATTGGTAGGTCAGATCAATGAGGACACTGATGAAGCTAACGAAGTTGCTGCACCTGCTGCCAGTAATATTCTGAACCGAAAGCAGAGCTGGGGAGTAATTATTGCCTCAGCGGCAATAGATCCTATTTGGTGGCTCTTTGTTTTTTGGATTCCAATTTATCTTTCGGAAGTCTATGGTATGGACGTCAAATCTATAGGTATCTATGGATGGGTACCTTATTTGGGAGCTATGCTAGGAGCCTGGTTTGGTGGCCTCTTTGCCCAAAACAGAATGAAGGCCGGCTGGGATGTGAATAAAACAAGGAAGACAGTTATCACAATAGGTTGTTTAATCATGCTTCCAGCACTCTTGGCTATGGCCAATCCTGGTGCCCCCATCACTGCTGTGTTGATTATGGCCATCATTCTATTCGGCTTTCAGACAGCAATAGGCAATGTACAAACGCTGCCAAGCGACTTCTTCAGCGGTAAGTCGGTAGGTACCTTATCCGGATTTGCAGGCATGGCAGCGAAGCTCACAGCGGCAGGGCTAACCTACTTAGTACCCTGGTTGACCATGGGAGGTAACTATACACCAGCATTTATTATAGGAGCTGCACTGGCCTTGATAGCGCTTGCCAGTGTATGGATATTATGCGGAAAGATCGAAGCGCTAAAAACTATCAACTAAAAATCACCTAGAGCAATTCAACATTAGAAATATGGAAAGAGAACTAAACAATAAGATCGCTATAGTAACCGGAGCAACTGGAGGTATAGGCTTTGAAGTAGCTAAGAGATTAGGCGAAGATGGCTATACAGTTATATTAAATGGTATTGAAGACACGGCAGGCGCTGAAAGGGTAAAAGAACTGACCAGAGCTGGAATAACCGCCGAGTATTATGGGTTTGACGTTACTAAAGAAGTAGAAGTGACTTCAAATATTACTGCCATTGGAGAAAAATATGGTCGAATTGATGTCCTAGTGAATAATGCAGGTGGATTAGGTGGAAGATCGAGATTTGAAGAAATGACCACCGAATTTTACAGAAATGTCATGGCCCTAAATCTGGATTCTGTATTCTTCGCATCAAGAGCGGCCATTCCATTCTTGAAAAATGGCGAGCATCCTTCCATTATCAATTATACTTCGAATGCTGGATGGAATGCTGGTGGACCAGGTGCGGGAATTTATGGAACTTCTAAAGCAGGAGTTCATGCGATAACCAGGGCTCTAGCCAAAGATCTTGCTGAGTACGGTATTCGTGTAAACGCGGTTTCTCCGGGCACTATAGATACACCTTTTCACGCCCAGATTAAATCAACTAAACCGGAAGTGTTTGCCTCATGGAAAAACAACATTTTGTTAGGAAGACTGGGAGAGCCTCAGGAAGTAGCTTCGGTTGTCTCTTTTCTTGCCGGCAAGGACGCATCTTTTATAACAGCTGAAACCATACAAATTGGTGGAGGTCAGGCGCTTGGAATTTAGAGCATTGCTAAAGATGACTTACTACTTACGAAATAAATTATTTTAAAATAACCCCAAAATCATGCTTAATTCTAATTATCGAAAACCGATTGCATTAGGATCATATTCATTGCTGATCATGATCTTAAGTATATTCATTGTATCCTGTGATGATGACGATGAGGAAACGATTGTTATACCCGTTGCTAACTTTGATTCTGAGATTAACTTCTTAGAAGTAGCGTTTACAGATGCATCTAACGACGCTGAAACCTATCGATGGGATTTTGGTATAGAAGGCGATGAAGATATATCCACAGATGCATCTCCGTCATTTTCCTACAGCGAAGCCGGTACATATACGGTCACCCTGATTGTAGCCAACTCTACAGGTGGATCTGATGTACAGCAAGAAGATATTACCGTAAGAGCCGCAGTACTTCCTACTGCTAACTTCACCTTTGAGTCAGCTACCGGGTTAGACATAAACTTCACGGATGGTTCTGAAAATGCTGATTCATATCTCTGGGACTTTGGAATTGAAAGTGTAGATACAGATACTTCAACGGTAGCAAGCCCAACATTTACATTTCCTTCTGAAGGTGATTTTGATGTTTCTCTCACGGTTACCAGTACGGATGGTTTCACGGATACGGAAACCAAAACGATTACGGTCTCCAGAGTCGCAGTAGTTCCAATGGCTGAATTCTCATTTGCCGCAACTGACTTGTCTGTTACTTTCACAGATGCTTCTTCCAATGCTGCTTCCTATCTCTGGGACTTTGGTGTAGAAGGAATAGATACAGATATATCAACTGAGGCATCACCTTCATTTACCTATCCTACTTTCGGTACATATGAAGTTTCATTAACGGTTACCAGTACTACAGGAGATACTGATGAAGAAACCATGAGTGTTACGGTATCTTTGCCTGCGCCTGTGGCGGATTTTACTTTTGTTGCTTCAGACCTGGCAGTTACCTTTACCAATACATCTACAAATGCGGAAACATATTCCTGGGATTTTGGAGACGGTAGCTCCGCCAACACAGAAGAGTCTCCAATGTACACTTATGCAACTGGTGGCGAATTTACCGTTACATTGACGGCGACTACCGCTGATGGTCAGACTGATACACAGGTTATGCAAGTGGAAGTTATTGATCCTACTGCTAATGATCCGGTTGCTGGTTTTTCGTTCGTTACGAATCTTTTAGAGGTTACGTTCACAGACCAATCTCTAAATGCGGTATCGTACATGTGGGATTTTGGTGATGGCAATAACTCTATGATGGCCAATCCTGTCCACACCTATGCTTCTGCGGGTACATATACTGTGAGCTTGACTATCACTAATAGTGAAGCTGTAATGGATACAGAAACGATGATGGTTGAAGTTACGGATGGGGCCGCGACGTTTGCAGCTGTATTGCAAAACGCTGACTTCGAAAGCTATCCAACCGCGGAAATGAATAATAATGACCTGGTAGATGCGTGGACGATAGACCCTGATAACACATTTAATGATGGTTCAGATACGCCATTTGACTTTTGGAGAAATGATGATTTAGAA
>JBCCSU010000340.1:0-4662 GCA_039199635.1 Bacteroidota bacterium
CTTCTTAGAAAAAAGATATTACCATAAACTATTTGCAGATGTGTAACATTTTATTGTTTTTGAAAGACCAAAGAGTTTATGGGAATATAGTTTTAGTAGTATGGGTAAGTTTTCCGCAGATAGAATTGTAAGTGTAAGTGCCATCATGATCAGCTTAATGACACTTGTTGTACTTATTTTTCAGACGAACATGATTAAAGAACAGCAACAAAATTCCGTTTTTCCTTATTTGATGATTGGCAACCAAGGATATGGCATGGCTAATTACAAACTAGTACTGACTAATCGAGGTATTGGACCGGCCATCGTAGAATCCGTGGAAATATTATATCAGGATAGTGTATATCAAATGGATTTACCTGGATTTTTATATGATCATGTAGAAAGTGTAGATACACTTAATCATTTGTACCACTCTAATTTTTATCCTGGTATGTTAATACCTGCTGAGGAGACCATTAATATTTTGGAGGTGGACAATGATAAAGACGAAGCCATTGCGCTGATCTCAATGCTTCAGGCGTTAGATTTTGAAATGTCAATCAAATACAAATCTATATATAATCAACACTGGGAGCTTTCTACGCTGGAAGGCACGCCAAAAAGTATTGATTAAATATTGGTCTAAAATTAAGCCAGCTATATCCATTTGGCATGAGATTTTACGTCTGTATCGTTACTTTATTATTTGCCTGCATTACGGATAAAAATAATAATTATGCGACATCCGAACCTACGGGTGAACTAGCTTTAGCAATTAAGCAGGAAATTCAGGCTATTTCTAATGCTTCGCAGCTTCAGCAATACTTAGAAAAAATTCATGCCTGCGACCAATTGTATAGAACAGAAGAGAAACGAATCCTGAGTGATTTTGGGCACGATTCACCTGAATATGATCAGATATGGGAGATTATCACTCAAATTGACCTGGATAATTACTTTCGAATTCAAGCGGTATTAGATGAATTTGGCTATCCGGAAATTGATAGCGTTGGAGAAACAGCCGCAGCTACACCCTGGCTTATCATTCATCATTCCCCGTTTTATGAGCATCGTGTCAGTAACTTTAATGTACTGTTTAATGCTTACCAGAAGGGAGACCTTGGAAAAAATGCTTTCGACTTATTCCTAACTAGGATGTACTCTATGAAATATCACAAAAGCTTTAGAATGCCCAGCCCCTATAAAATAGAGGCTAAGATCGATTCATTAATTCAGATTTTAGAGCTAGAAAAATTAGTAACCAATTAATAATCCTGTAGCTGGATGAGCCGTATTCATTTTCCAGCTTAGCAACGGTATCAGATCATCCTGTGAACCTAACTTAAAAACCTATTTCCATTTACCTTCAAAGGCAATCTCCGCCAATGGCTTTCTCGTTCTTGGCTTAACTTCCGATTCTTTGAGGTCATTATCTAATTTATCTAAGTTACCTCCATAATAACCCAGCGCTAAGCAGGTAGTAATGTGAAACTCATCGGGCACTTCAAACATCTTTTGAGCATCTTCCCATTTTACGCCCGCCATTTGATGTATTGCCAGTCCCAATGACTGCGCCTGAACGGATAAATTACCCACTGACAAGCCAAGATCATGGATGGCGTGAAAATTCTCCTTGCCAGAATCAAATTTTTTCTTGTAAGCGGTTAGTATCAGAACAGGAGCGTGAGTAGCCCAGCCCTGATTGAACTCCATCAAACAATCTACGATTTTAGAATAAGCCTCAGTTCCCTTATGTGCATAAATAAACCGCCAAGGTTGCTCATTCATAGAGCTGGCAGCCCAGCGTGCCGCCTCAAAAAGAGAATTGATCTTCTCCTGTTCTACCGGCTTTTCATCAAATACTCTGGGACTCCAGCGTTCCTTAATCAATGTATGAATTGGATAGTCATTATTCGCGTATTTCTTGGTCATCATTATAGTCTTATTAAATGTTAAAAAGTGAGAAAAGTCTTCTGCTGTTCATAAGCATGTTAGCAGAAAACTTTTCGATGGATAGACTACCTATCTCGTTGACAGGGGTACCTCAATCAGGAGTAATTCCGTATCTGAATTGGCCTTGATGTCAAGTTTATCTATTTCCCAGAATCCTGCCCCATCTCGCTCTAGTAGTTTTTCTCCGTTTATCTTTATTTCACCACTAATAACAAATGCATAAACACCATGTTTATCATTTTTAAGCTCATAATTGGTTTCAAATCCACTTTTCAAATTTGCCAAACTGAAAAAGGCATCTTGGTTTATCCATAAGGCCGCATCAGCTTTATCCGGGCTTACCACCGTTTGAATTTTATTAATTCTATCTTCCGGCTTGAACGTTTTTTGCGCATATCGCGGCTCAATGTTTCGCTCTTTAGGAAACACCCATATCTGCAGAAAATTAACTTTATCATCGGTGCTGTGGTTGTACTCGGAATGTACCACCCCAGTACCAGCAGACATTATCTGGACATCATTTGTTTTAATGACCGCAGTTGTTCCTAAGTCATCTTTGTGCTCAAGACTACCTGATAACGGAATAGAAACAATTTCCATATTATCATGTGGGTGTGAGCCAAAACCCATTCCTCCTTCTACATGATCATCATTTAGTACCCTCAGCATTCCAAAATTCATTCGCTCCGGATTATGGTATCCCGCAAAACTGAAAGTATGATTTGTGTCCAACCAACCGTGATTGGCATGGCCTCTTGTATTTGCTCTGTGAACTGTAGTTTTCATTTTTCCTCCATCATTTAAAAGTTGAATAATCAGTTTCTTTATAGTATCAATCTCCTAAAACAGGGCTATAACCCCGGATTAAGCATGGAACTACTTTGAAATTTCATGACAAAGCTAAGAGCAGAGTTTTACTCTAAACATGCAAAAACAAAGGCTTGTCTTGTACTATTAACGGATGGAACTGCGGAATTTTGAAAAGGAAATACCTGTACAATTTTTGAAAAACTTGCTAAAGTGAGCAGGGTCTTCGAAACCTAAATAATAAGCAACCTCTTTACCGGTATGGTCCGTAAAATAGGCTTCACGCTTAGCCTCGAGAATTATTCTGTTTTGAACATACTCTTTTGCTGTAAGGCCCATGGAAGATTTTATTACCTCATTCAAGTGATTTGACGTAATATGTAATCGTTCAGCGTAGTTTAATACTTTATGAAACTGCCGGAATTCGATTTCAACTAAATCTTTAAACTCTTTTACCAGTGAACGTACTTCCTCTTGTTTCCTATCTATTCTACCTAAGTTACGCTGGCATCGGATCAGCAACAATTTTAAATGAGCAGCAATTACATCATAGGATAAAGTATCCGCTTGCTCCAGCTCTTTAAACATTATGTAGGAAAGATTATCCATAAAGCTTAAGTCTTCCGCTTTCTTTATAGGAAGAGGCTGGTTCTGATCACAATCATCAAATAGGTAGAGATTGGTAAAGAATCCTTTGGAGACCGCATGTAGATCTAAAAACTCTTCTGTAAAAAGAACGGCTACGCCTGTAGGCTTTTGTGAAGGTCTGAATTGATGAACCTGACCTGGCCTTATGATGTGTAAATGATGCTTTTCAATGGGATAATCCACAAAATCAATTGTGTGAACTCCCTGACCGGATTTGATCCACAGTAGCGTATAAAAATCATGACGATGAGGGTTATCAGAGCGCCCCTTGGACTCCTCGTAAGCCTGTTCTAAGGTTCTGATGGCAAATGATACTATTTCCTCCTTATGCTTCAGCGGATAACGAGGAATTTGCTCCATTATGAATTGGTTCTAATTAGACGCATCCGCATCATACAATAGCCTGTTGGATGCGAAATCATATAAGGTTAGTTCACGTAGGTTATAATACGCATTCCAGAAATCTCTTAGAGCTGTAATATAACTTCTCTTAGCCTGATCTTTTTCGGTAAGCGCAATATTTAGATTGGTAATATCAATCTTCCCGATCAGATACCGATTTTGAGCCACATTATATCGCTCTTGCGCCACTTCATCGGATTTTTTGGAGATCTCTAGCTGAGTTCTCAATACCTCAAATTGCCGAACTTGTGTTAATATTTGCTGCTCAAAGTTTTGCTCTTCTTGTGCAATCACATAATCCTGAAGTTGCTGGTTGGCGATAGCACTCTTCATGCGTGCTTTATTTCTTCCCCAAGTTACTAGAGGTATGGCAAAACCTATATCCACACGTTGCTCATCAAGCGGATCTTGATAAACATCTTGCGCTTCAACACCTGACGAATTTAAGCCAAAAGTAGCGGTTAAATTCGTACTGAATTGATCTCCTCTCGCCCTGGCTACTTCACGCTCCGCTTCTATCTTTCTCCTTTGAAAAGCTAGATAGTCTGACCTATAATTCTGTGCATATTCTAACGCTTTTCCATAATTAATTTCAAACTGAGGGATGTCTTCCGGTAGTACAAGCTCAAATTGTTCATTATCATTTAGGCTAACGTAAGACCTCAAACGTAGGCTCGAGGTTTCAATATCTAACTGAGCTTGGGCTACATCTTGTTTGGACCTTAACAACTGGAGCTCCACCTGTAGCAACTTATCTTTTGAGGTAGTACCAATGTTATATCGACCTTGCTCTATTCTAAAGATGGTATCATTGTTAGCCAGATTGAATTGAGCTATTTGAAAGTTTACTTGAGCATCAAGATAATTAAA
>JBCCSU010000341.1:0-4609 GCA_039199635.1 Bacteroidota bacterium
AGAACGGAGGGTAAGTCTATTCTGATTACCTCCCATCAATTAGATCTTATTACCGATATCTGTGATGATTTCGCGCTTCTCAATAAAGGCAGAATTGAATTTAACTTACCTAAAAATGAACTAATGGCTAAACATGAGAACCATTCAACCGGCCAAAGTCTAAAGAAATATATTGAAACAATACTTGGAAAATGAATACAAATGTTGCGCTTCTGAATTATAACAAATGGCTTTATTTTATACTGATATGTGTAGCGGCTATTGCTTTATCCACCATATCTGAGATTTATCTGGTTGATGATATGCTTTTCATTAACCACTTTAAGGATCAATTAAGCTATGACAGGATAATTTCTATACTAGATAAACAGAAAGAGTATTTCTGGATGAGCTACATCTTCATTCCTTTGCTTTACTTGGTTAAGCTAGTATATGCAACCAGCTCAGTTTACACAGGCTTGTTTATTCAAAGCCTTAAAATATCGTTCGCTAAGGTGTTTAGCGTTATTCTCGTTTGCGAACCTATTTTCCTCCTCCCAAAGATTGTAAAGTTTATATGGTTCTACTTCTTTGAAACTGAATACGATCTGCTGGAATTTCGATATTTCTATCCATTTTCTGCATTGAGTATCACCAACATTGAGAGTCTATCTAATTGGTTTATTTACCCCTTGCAGATGGCTAATTTATTTGAACTATTGTACATACTTGTCGTCGCTTATTTCCTGAAAAAACTATTGAATACAGACTATTTAAGTATGCTTGTAGTGACACTTATTAGTTATGGCGTAGGATTACTTCTTTGGGCTTCGTTGATTTTGTTCCTAACTGTAAGTTATTCTTAGATGAAAAAGTTACTAATAATAGTCCCGATATTAGCCATTGTCACTTTGACGATATTCGCTGTATCTGGTATAAGGCATAAAAAAGAAGTTCAATCTGGAATTTCTCAATTCCCTGATATCGAATTGAAATCATTGTCAGGTACTGATATCCGAATAAAAGACTCCCTTAGGGCGTTCTCGATCCCGACTGCCGTCATCTTGTTTAGTACTCAATGTGATTTTTGTGAATATGAGATGAAGGAGATTATTGATAACATTTCTGACTTTCCAGCCAATTGTAAAATACTTCTTCTTTCTTCTGAAAATATTGTTGACCTCCGATTATTTCATGATAAATATAAAATATATGACTATGAAATATTGAGTGTTTATCAATTGAGTAATGAGCAAATCTCAAAGAAATTTGGGACCGTATCCACGCCTGCTATCTTTGTTTATGACCAGAATGGTGCTTTGGTTAGACAATTCACAGGTGAAACCAAAGCCGCAGTACTCATCGATAATTTATCATTCTAATTCTGCAACTCAGTGAATAGTAAAATTAAAAATACCTTTGTTTCTCAAATAGACCAATCGGACTGCGGCATTGCCTGTCTACTTTCAATTATTCAATATTATGGAGGTAGTCATGATAGAGAGAAATTAAGACAAATGAGTGGCACTACTGAAAGAGGAACCACTATGTTAGGACTATATCAGGCCGCTTTAAAACTTGGGTTTGAAGCAGAAGGGTTTGAGGCCGATGTGTCGCACCTTAAAGACATTAATAAACCAGTAATATTGCACACGATTACCCATAACAAAACCCAACATTATGTGGTACTTTATAATATTAAGGAAGGAAAGTACCTACTTGGTAATCCAGACTTCTCCATAGGTCTAACTTATTGCTCGCAAAAAGAGCTAGAACAGCAATGGGTTTCAAAAAAAATGCTTGTTCTAAATCCAACACCAAAATTTATACCTCAAAAGACGATCACTCAATCTAAATGGTCTTGGTTTATTAAAATTGTTAAAGAAGATGTTAGTTTCTTTACTATGGCCTCGGTTTTCGGAGCCCTTATAGCTTTGTTTGGCCTGGCAACGGCTATATTTTCTCAACAGCTTTTCGACCAAATACTACCAAATGAGAGCTATTCTCAGCTATGGCTTGGTATTGCACTACTTTGTATTCTACTGATTGCAAGAAGTTTTCTAAATTATTTAAGAAGTCTTTTTCTGATTAGGCAGAGCAAGGATTTTAATATACGAATCATAGAATATTTTTACAGTGCCATAATTAATTTACCCTTAAATTTTTTTGATAATCGCAAGACAGGAGAACTAATCGCTCGAATGAATGATACAAGACGCATTCAAAATACTATAAGCTATGTTCTTGGGGTAGTGGTTATTGATGTTCTGATAATTATTTCTTCCGTATTGTTCGTTTTTTTCTATTCTACTACAATTGGGCTGACTGTTATAGCATCGATGTTGTTATTTTTCGCATTGGTGATGTTGTATGATAGTAAGATTCATCTAGCTCAGTTTGAGGTTATGCGGAGCTATGCATTGAATGAAAGTAACTATATTGATACGGTAGAAGGAGTGGAAACAATAAAAAACTATGGTAAAGAGAGCTATTTCTCATCCATTACCAACACCATTTACGTTTTTTTTCAAGAGCGCATTTATAACCTAAGTCACATTCAAATAAGGTTTAACCTTACAATTGAACTTCTCGCCTCACTTCTGATAATCGGGTTATTGGGTTTAGGTTCCTACCTAGTCCTAAGTGATATAATTACAATTGGAGAAATAGTCGCAATTATTTCCATTGTAGGAGGACTTATACCTGCTATCAATCGACTAACAAACGCTAACATCCAAATCCAAGAGGCAAAGGTAGCCTTCAATCGCATGTATGAGTTCACTTCTATGAAACCTGAATACTTGCAACAGGATGAAGTTATTCTAAAAATGCAAGCTCTCGACGTGAAAGATATATCTTTTAGTTTCCCTGGAAGATCGAGTCTATTACACAACATTAATTTCTCCATTCAAAAAGGGCAGCAGATAGCCATCCTAGGACAAAGTGGGATTGGGAAAAGTACTCTACTTAAAATATTGGAACGACATTATCAAATTGATAGTGGCTCAATAACAATTGATGACAAGGAAATTAATAATATTGACTTAAATAGTTGGAGAAAACTACTGGGAGTTGTCCAACAAGATGTTAAGATATTCAATGGTTCTGTCATTGACAATATTTGTCTTGATAATCCCTCCGAACATAAGGATGGAGTCATAGCTTTTTGTAAAGAGTATGGTTTCGACCAGTTTTTTGAAGTGTTTCCAGATAGTTATTTTACCAGAATAGGTGAAGATGGGATTAACATATCTGGTGGACAAAAACAACTAATCTCAATTGCACGAGCTTTATATGCTAAACCAGAAATCCTATTACTTGACGAGCCAACTTCAGCTATGGACAAAAAAACGGAACGTTTTGTTTTTCATATTCTGAGTGAAATTAAAGATAATGTTGCCGTTATTCTCGTTACTCATAATGTGAGGATTGCTCGTCACACCGATCATATTTTCGTGCTTGAAGATGGCACTATAGAAACATCTGGAAAACACGAAACGTTAATGAATTCTGAGAACTTGTACAGTGAGGCATTTAATCAGCTGATAAGTAGTAGAATACCTAAGGTTGCAAAGAATAGAATGGATAATACATGACTCCATACAACTCTTTTACGATTTTCCTTCTTGCTATACTTGATCCAAACGAACGTAAACAAACAAAGTACAGCTAAAATTATAGCATTGTCCCTTTTTTCTACCTCTCGACTATTGAAAGATGTAGCTACCCCGTCACTATATTCATAGTAATCATATTCACTTCGATAAATGCGGTTATTGATGATATATCGTGGTATAGAAATACCCAAGAGCAAAATAGTGTAAGTCATTTTGAACTGTTGAGAATACTGTCATTTATTTGATGAATGTAGTAAATCTAAGGATAAATCTTGTATTCAAGTAAGTGAGACTACACCTGTCATCAATTCAGGCTTAAGAAATCAGACACGCTATGTTCTGCTAAGCCAAGTTGTTCCCCAATCAGTTTCTTTGCTAAATACTCATCAAATTCGTTCATATTTTCATACAGCATTTTGCCAAATGTTTGGCGCAAACAGGTAAGTAAACAATGTCGACCTGAAATACCTATTTTTTCAAATGCTTCATGCAGTAGACATGAAAATCCCTCAACGGATAAATTGGCATAGTTTTCAAATAAAGGAGCCATTAGGAGTTCACTAGTATTACGCAATTCTAATGACCCAAATGTACGCTCAACCTGCCTTGTAAAATGTTCAGGCAGTTGAATAGCTGCCCTTTTTTCAGTCTTGAAGTAATACTTGGAGGCATTGCATATATCCCTCCATTGTAGTCGACTCAATTCTGCATAGGTACTTCCAGTATTTGCAACAAAGGCAGTGGCAACCTGTAAAGTAGCCACTTGCCTTTTCTGATCCATGGTAACATCATCGGCATCCAAATACACATCCATACAGGCAATGAATTCACTGACAGTATCCCATGGTAGTGCCTCACTATGTCCGTAAGCTGTCATGGCTATTATCTAGTAAGTGTTCATAAAATGGTTTTGAAGTGGTGGTACACTTACACCTCAAATCAGATGAACATACCACTTCCATGAGGTGAAATAATGTTTTATTCACCATATTGTTATCTTTAGCTTTTAGGAG
>JBCCSU010000342.1:0-4589 GCA_039199635.1 Bacteroidota bacterium
CTATGAATTCTAGTTTTGGAGGAGTTCAAATCATCACGGTAATCGATAATTTTTTTGATTTGCAAATTGCTTCCAAGGAAGACGCTGATGTTAGGCATGAAAACAATTGGTCGGCCTGGACTACAAGTTTTGTGAAAGTGGAAGACCCAAGTCGCGTGAAAGATATAGAACGTAGGCTTACAGAGAATTATATTGAGATCCAGAATAACGCCAGACTTGATTTTAAATTAGATAAGTATACTTTAGAACCGTTTGAAGGAATGGCTCATATAGCGGCTGATGATCAGGTATGGTCTCACCGGTTGAGATCCAGTATGCCTCCCCCTTCGGTATTTGTTCCTGGCATAATGGCTATTCTTATTTTGCTTATCGCGTGTTTCAATTTTACAAACACATCAATGGCCATTGCTTCAAAGCGATTAAAAGAAATTGGCTTACGAAAGGTGATGGGTGGGCTAAGAAATCAATTGATCGTTCAATTTTTACTAGAAAATGTGGTATTATGCTTTTTATCACTCATCGCAGGAGTTTTGTTTGCGCTTTTTTTGGTTCCAGCCTACAGTAGCCTTTGGCCATTTTTACAGATAAGCATCGATTTTTCACAAAATGTTCAGTTCTATTTATTTCTCTTTGCGGTACTACTTTTCACAGGCTTAGTGGCTGGGAGCTATCCTGCTTTTTACATCAGTAAGTTTGAGCCGGCCAGTATTCTGAAAGGATCATCCAAATTGGGTGGTACGGGTAAAGTGACCAATGTTTTGCTAACACTACAATTCTCTATTTCTTTAATAGCCATCATTTTAGGGGCTATATTTTATGATAATGCTATTTATCAAAAGGAATTAGATTACGGATTCAATAAGAGTGGATCCATTTCTCTGTATTTTAATGATTTGAACGAATATCAGTTATAAAAGAACAGTATCGATAATAATCCTGATATTATAACCACCGCCGGATCGGAATTTCAAATTAACAGATCCTACAGAAACGACCCTGTAATAAATGGCAGTGAACAATACGATGTAGATATCCTCAATGTAGGGGATAATTTTTTTGAGACTATGGATTTCAAACTTGTTGAGGGGCGTGGATTTAGAAAGGATTCTCAAACGGATATCAACGAATCCGTAATCGTAAGTGAAGAAATGGTCAAAGTATTTGGTTGGGATGATCCGCTGGGCCAGAAACTAATTTGGATGGATACAGTGTCCCTGTATGTGGTAGGAGTGATGCAAGATGCTTTTCTGGAAGGACTCTGGGAGCCTATTACACCTCTGATGTTACGGTATGTAGCTGAGGAAGACTATCACTATTTAACGGTAAAAACGAGTGCTGAAAAGATTACTGAAGTTAATGATTACCTGGAGGATGCTTGGAAGGAAGTCTTTCCTGATAAGATGTATTCCGGTGGTTATATGGATGAGAGTATGAGCGAGGCGGCTCTGGTCAATAAAAACGTTTTAAAAATGTTTGGATTCCTTGGGGTGGTGGCCGCTTTTATGTCAGTAATAGGCTTATTTAGTATTGTTTCCTTGAGTGTGCTTAAGCGAATGAAGGAAGTAGGTGTTCGTAAAGTATTAGGTGCCTCTATTTCGCACCTGATGTTCATTTTGAACAAGAACTTTCTGATCATGCTAGTGATAGCTTCTGTCATAGGAAGTGGCTTGACCTTCGCTATAGCCAATCCATTTATGGATATGATCTGGACCTACCATGCACAACCGGGTATCATTTCATTTGGCTCTGCTATACTAATGCTTCTTTTCTTTGCCTTAGCTACTATCAGCTTAAAGGTTTATAAGGCAGCTACCTCTAATCCGACAAAGACCATACGTTCCGAATAATAAGTTTAGACATCCCAAATCAATCATCATGTTTAAGAATTATATTAAGGTAGTACTCCGTAATACTTCCAAGCAAAAGTTCTTTTCTGTTATTAATATTCTGGGTTTGGCGTGCGGTATTGCCAGTGCCTTATTTGTGGCGCTGTATGTTTTTGATGAGCTTAATTATGATAAGTTCAATGCAAAGGCAGATAGGATTTACCGCATGAACCTTCACGGACGGCTATCAGGGCAAGAGATTTACACCACTAATACTAATCCTCCTATGTACAAAGCACTGGTGAGTGAAGTTCCTGAAGTAGAGGAGGCGGTGAGAGTTAGAGATATGGGCGAATGGATCTTTAGAAACGAAACGTTAGCCTTTAATGAGCCAGGTATTTATGCAGCTGACTCTAATTTTTTCAGCGTTTTTAGCTTTGAAATGCTTTACGGTAATCCTGAAACCGCACTCGTTAACCCTCAAAGCTTAGTCATTTCGGAAGACTTGGCGACAAAATATTTTGGCGAAGCTTCAAGCGCCTTGGATCAAACGTTGACCATTGGAAATAATAAAGCGGAATACAAAATAACCGGGGTTATGGAAAATGAACGCGCAGATTCTCATTTAAAATTTAATGCGCTTCTATCTACCAGGTCCTTTGAATGGCTCAATAATGAAAATTGGCTCAATAATACACTTTGGACCTATTACGTACTTAATGAAAATGGAACTGCTCAGGATGTAGATAAGAAATTAGAGCCCATAATGGCGCGTAATGTGACGCCTGTTATGCAGCAGTTTGTCAATAAAACGCTAGAAGAGTTTAGGGCCGAAGGAGGGATCTATGAATATCGAAGTATTCCCATGTTAGATATTCATTTAAAGTCCGACTGGGAAGATGAACCTGAGCCGCCCGGAGATATGGCCTATGTTTACATTCTAGGTGGTATAGGACTTTTTATTGTTTTACTAGCATGTATAAACTTTATGAATCTGACCACGGCCAGGTCTGCTGGGAGGGCTAAAGAGGTAGGGTTAAGAAAAACACTTGGGTCTCACCGAAAAACACTAATCGCCCAGTTTTTGGCCGAATCGATGATATACTCTGCGCTGGCGGGTATTTTGGCCTTAATTTTAGTCTATACACTATTACCTTCTTTCAATACACTAGCCGGAAAGGGCTTGGCATTTGAAAATCTACAAAACCCAGCTATTTTACTCGTATTTGCATTTTTAATCATTTTCGTAGGCATAATGGCCGGAAGCTATCCCGCTTTTTATCTTACTCATTTCAAAATCACTGAGGTGTTAAAGGGGAAGCTAAAGGCAGGTATGAAAAGCGGAGGTGTCAGAAGTGTTTTAGTAACCTTTCAGTTTTGGATATCCATTGTCTTGATTAGTTGTACAGCCATTGTCTACGAGCAGCTCACTTTCGTACAAAGCAAAAACCTCGGAATAGACAAAGACCATATCATCATGATCGAGGACGTGAGTCGCCTTGAAAATGATTTAATGGCTTTTAAAAATGACCTAGTTTCTAATTCTTTTGTAATAGGGGCCAGTTTTGCAAACAATACATTTCCAGGAACTACAAACAATACCATTTTCCGCTATGCGGGCAGTGAACAAGACTTTTTAATGTCAACATACTACTGTGATTATGATCACCTAAAAGCCATGGGTTTTGAAATGGCGGATGGTCGTTTTTTTTCGAAAGACTTTCCCTCAGATTCTACAGTGGTGGTAATGAATGAAGCAGCTGTTAAAGAGTTTGGTTTTACCAATCCTTTGGAGCAGCGAATAGTAAGTTTTGATTCTGATGAGCCTATGGAAATGGATATTATCGGGGTGATAAAAGATTTTAATTTCGAAGATCTGAAAATTTCGGTAAGGCCTTTGATTTTGGTATTGACCGATGACGCCAACCAGCTTTATTTAAGGTACAGTGGTGAGGAGCCTTCGGAGGTGCTAAATGCACTATCAACTACATGGGATAAATACGCTGATGGTGAGCCGCTTCAATACTCTTTTCTGGATGACGATTACGATGCTGCTTTCCGTGCTGAAGAACGTCTGGGCCAGGTATTTACCATATTTACGGCGATAGCTATTTTTATTGCAAGTCTTGGGTTATTTGGACTAGCTGCTTTTTTAGCGGAACAAAGAACGAAGGAAATAGGGGTACGAAAGGTAATGGGGGCCAGTATTTGGAGTGTTACTACACTGATGTCCAAAGAATTTGTAAAATTGGTCATCCTAGCCTTTGTACTTGCGGTTTTTCCGGCTTACTATCTAATGGATTCTTGGCTTGATGATTTCGTAAATCGAATAGATATACCTCTTTGGGTGTTTGCTGTAAGCGGTATCTCTGCTTTACTGATTGCCTGGCTTACGGTTAGCTACCAATCATTTAAGGCGGCAAGAATAAACCCTGTGAACTCGTTGCGTTACGAGTGATACACCTTTCGATTGTATAAATTTAGGTCAATGTTCTGCATTGACCTTTTTTGTTATCTAATCCTGGATGAAAGGGCATAAGAGTTTTATCCTTCTTATCGCAGTAGTTGCTATCGTCTTTTTTTCCCGAGTTTGACAGGTATTTTTGTTAAAAGTGTCTATATGATTGAAACGGGCTGATTTTCGGATGATTTCAAAAAAGGTGTGGTGCGAAAGTCCTCTTGACTTTTACGATGCTATGGTTAGATATTTGTTTGATGGCATTTATCCGCATAGAAAAGAAGAGGTCAGGAGACTATATCCGA
>JBCCSU010000343.1:0-4575 GCA_039199635.1 Bacteroidota bacterium
ACCATTCTTATCACATTTTCATACATTTCGTCATAGGTTTTTTGATCGCTTTGTATTTGATCAACTGAAGCACTGATACTGGAGAGGTACCTCAATTCCGTCAACTCCTGAAGGCGAGGGTCTTCCATGATACCCGGATCTCTTGCAATGACATACTGGTATCCTAAATAAATACCCGTAGTGGGTGTAAACCACATCCCGGATTCGGCCAACAGATCGGTAACATCTTCATAGGCTTGTCTGGTTTCCGAAAGTTTGGCGGAAAAACCCCTGCGACTGGTACCTCTTACGTGTTCTACTCCATCAATATTGAAACCTACGGCTGGATAAAGTTCATGTGAGGTGACCGGTAAGCCGATGCGATGTGCCCCTTCTACCACTCGTTTTTGTAACAGATCGGGCAATCGTACATAAGTTTTGATCAGGTCATAATCCAGCAGGTCTGCTTTTTGCAATTCCTGGTCCACTTGTCGTTCGGACGTAGTAGTGGAACCCCCTCCATAAAATATTCTACTACCATCTATGGGGCTACCGGTAAAATAAATCCGTGGCCCTAATGCTCTTCCAGATTGTATCGCCTCTCTGCGATTAAGGGCATCATATGGATCACTGGCAGGGCTTCTAGTAGTCGTAATGCCCCAGGAAAGCCATGTTCTCCCTAATTTCTCCCCATTTCCACTTCCCTCGTGTACATGAATATCGATCAACCCCGGCATCACAAAAGCATCAGAAGCATCTATTTTATCATCAGCCCTTCTATCATCATCATGCGGCGCAATTTTCACGATGCGATTTTCCCGGATCAGGATATCCATGTTTTGCAGTAAAGTATCGCTGACCGCATCTATCAGGCCACCGGCATGAATCAGGATAGTACCCTCCGGTTGTTTTCGTTGCCAGGTGAGTTCATGGGATACCATTGTTTGTGTCTTTGCCTCGATATCCAGGGTTTTCAACTGACCGGAAGCTAAGTACAACAGTTTCTTTGAATCACCACTCCATGAAGGAGCATCTGATAATTCTTCCGTTAGTTGAATAGGCTCACCATTGGCATTGCCATACTCGTCTACCGGCAGAAGCCATAAACTCCCTTTAGATGCTATTGCCATGTATTTACCATCTGGTGACCAGACAGGCCCGTCACTGCCCCTTACCCCAAACGACCAATGCTCGGGAGCTATTTGGGTACGTACTTTGCCCCCTTCTAAAGAAAAAAGCATGATCCGGTTCACTCCTTCTCGATAAAGCGTAGAGTAAGGCGATAAAGCAGATAGCGCTACGATCTTTCCATTAGGCGACCAGGTTGGCGAACCTACACTACTGCCCAATCCTACACCCAGAGCCTTTTGTTCTCCTGTCTCCAAATCAAATAAATTCAATTTGCCGAATCGTGGGCCGAAACTTTGTGTGAAAGCAATTTTTTCCCCATCTGGTGACCAGGCCATTCCGGAGATACTGCTACCGGTGGTTAGTACCTTCGTTGCTGTATTGCCTTCTAAACTCATGGTCCATATACTAAAAGAACCATCTTGATCTGAACAATAAACGATTTGTTTTCCATCTGGCGACCAAACGGGAAATATCTGCACCGATGCATCATCGGTTAGCTGCTTTGGTTCACTGCCCTCCTTTTTTATCCACAAGTCTTGAAGTGCCACAAATACAATAGATGTACCATCCGGTGATAAGACAGGTGATACGACACCTTTAACAGGCTGAGGCGTCGCGTTATCAAAATCTCTTTGCTTTCGCTGGTAGGGCGTTCTATCCAATGCTATCTTCACCGAAAAAGGAATCGTTTCTTTTTCTTTGTTTAGCGTCCTTTGATAGAGGTTTCCTGATGCGGAGTAGATAAAAGTAGTGTCTGAGGTCCATGAATGACGAAAAGGGAAAACATCTTCACCTTCCTCCGACAGCACCTCTTCTCCCCGACCATCCACTTGAACCTTTTTTAGTAAGGCTTCTACACCTTTATGCTCATTAACCAGGAGTTGCTCTCCGTCGGGAGACCAGGCTGCTCCTGTCAGCTTTCCTGTGGTAGTGTATAAAGATTCTGATTCTAGTCCTCCAATAAATCGCTTGACGAGTGTGTAATTACTATTATTTTCAGATACATAAGCTAAAGACTTACCGTCGGGTGACCATACAGGGCCGTATTCGTTGCCTCCTTCTGAAATGACAGTTGCAGGGTTTTCGCTATCAATTTGTAAGGTCCAGATATCATAGGATCCGTTACGATCTGATGAAAAGGCCAGCGTCTTGCCATCGGGTGACCAATGGGGCTCCCGGTGATCGAAATCCCCGGAAGTCATTTGCCTTAGACCCGTACCATCTATATTGACGGTATAAATGTGCCAATTACCGTCCCAGTAAGCTTGGAAAGCTATTTCTTTTCCATCCGGTGACCATGAAGGCTGTCTTGCATTGCCATAAGGATCTGTTATAGGCTTACCCTCTCCACCCGAAATGGGCATCAGCCAGATACGTCCTAGCAAATCATAGGCTATGGTATCCCCGCCAGGATTGACAGCTACGGCCATATTAGTGCCTTGGGTTAGGGTCATTTCCAATAGCTCCTTTTGAGGTTTTTCTTCCGAGGTTAGATTTTGACATTGCGACAAAATGAATGCGCATATCAATAAATAGGTGAGACCTTTATTCATTCAAATTAGCTTTATGATGCCATAAGTTAAAAACATTTTAGCAATTGGGCCAATGCCCCACTTTCATCAACAGGGTATCTGCGTGTTAAATTCTAACATCTAAAAGCACGCAATATTTCTCTTTATAAAGAGGTAACCAGGAATAGCCATCAGGTTAACCCGGATTTCAATACATTGTATCTATTTAAAATTAGGGTAGGTATCAAATTATGATTAAAACATCTACATCTTTAGGATGTAGACTTTGAATAAACCCTGGAAGGGGGTAGAATTGCTTATTTATCTCTTCTGAGCAGGTATGATATGTCCCCACGGATTAAATATTTACTTTTTACTTCTCAGATTTCTTCTCTTGATTTTCTTGATATTTAACATATTTCCGAATCATCTCTTGATCAAGACCAACTGTATCTACACAGTATCCACGTACCCAAAAATGATGGCCCCAATAGGAGCGCTGCTTTAGCTGCTTAAACCTGTTCAGAACGCGAATAGCTGTCCTGACTATTACTGTTCCTACATAGTGTGAAATAGATACTTTCGGAGGTATATTCACGAGTATATGAACATAATCTAACTGTAAATTTATTCAATTAGCTATGCACCTAAACGGTCAGAAAACCACGTAAATATTCCTCTACCTCTTCTTTTATTTCTCCACGTAACACCTTATATCTACATTGTAGGTGTCCAGATAATGTGGTAGCTATATGACCACAAAGCATGCGACAATTTCTTAAATCCACTCATTTGTTTTTCTTTCTTTTGTTGTGGGGACAACTTTTGAAAGATAAACATGAGTCGCATGCTTTGATGGCAAATCCATGTAGAATATCTCTGACTACCTTCTCAGAAGATGGATTTCTACGTTGATATTAAACGATTCTTGAGTAAAAATTGTAGAAACTTATTTTAATGACCGTTCCTCGAAGTTTAGCCGATAGAGTTCGTAATTCAAGAGATAAGGTTTTTAATTCTTCACCATTCATTTCGGGATATCCAAATTTATTCGCATTAACAATCAAAAATGTGGCTATTTCACCCCTTAGGTGATTAAATTCGATTATCAGGTCAACATGAAAGCGTTTAATTACTTTGGTTAGACCAAACAGCACAACACCGCCTAACATAGGAAGGCCAGAAGTAAGAAGAATTTTAACTATTTCATTCATAGTACTTTTGCCTAACGTCTAGATAAGCTCGGTGACCATACCTTTTCAAGGTGACCATACCTTTTCAAATAGATACTAAAGTTATCGCTTTGCACTGAGTTTTGATTATGGCTCAGTTTGCTCATTGAGCTTATTCTCTGTCAGGCACATTCGAATCTTTATCTTTTAAACTTGACTCCCATTGTTCATAGCCGTAATCATTAATTTCACGTAATACAGGTGCGTCAAAATCGAAATGTCTATTGAATAGACCATTAAATATTCTATCTAGGTTTTCATCACTGTATCCGACCTCTAATCCATCCAAGCTACTACTGTATATACCGTATGGAATGAATTTGTAGCCAGTAAATTCGTTTTCTATAAGTTTCCTGACCTCTTCAAATTTTTTTTTGTATTCAGCGATAGGATAAATAATTATTCTGTGAGCTTTCCAGTAATATCGATTTCTTTGTTTTAATAATTCCGTTGCACTTTTTTGTCCTTTAATAACATATGCAGCAGTATCTACTCCATAAATAGTGTAGAAAGGCCCCAAGATGCTTATTGTAAAATGCAGCCGTTTTTCAAATATCCAGTCTCTGAAATTATCCTTTTCAATCTCAAGATAAGAACTAAAAGAAGGCTCTTGACCATAAGTAGTGGATATCAGTTTACATCTTAACTCATCTTCCCATCTTGTAGTTTTTTGTCTCCATTTCTCACTAGAATTCAGTTCCTTATGAATATTTTCCGTTATC
>JBCCSU010000344.1:0-4565 GCA_039199635.1 Bacteroidota bacterium
AGAAATGATCAAATATAAGGTGGCTAAAAACCCATCTTTTTTTGGGCAAAATCGGCAGGAAGATTTTAAAACATTTTATTCGCGAGAAAAAACTGTTACGGTTAACGAACTCCCACCGCACCCTCTGAAGGATCAGGTAGCTGTAGGAGATTATCTATTGGATGAGAGAGCAAGTTCGGAGCAGCTGCAAACCGGCCAAAGCTTCACCTACGAATTTAACGTTTACGGAGAGGGTAATGTGTCCGGAATAGCTAAGCCTATGGTGGATGGGGGGGAGAATTTCGATTTCTATGATCCTAATGTTACAGAAAATATCGACAGACGAAATGGTAGAGTTACAGGTTCAAAATCCTTCAGCTATTTTGGCATTCCCAAGGAACCTGGAGAGTATAAACTGAGTGATTATTTCAATTGGGTATTTTTTAATCCTAAATCCGAACAATACGATACACTTACATCAGGATTGACGGTGACAGTCACCGGAGAAAGTAAAAAAAATGAATCCATTCAATCTAACGATCTAGGCTCATTTTACGATAGAATTTCTTTTGAGGATAATACTTTAAGCAGTGCTGCCACCTTTGAGTGGACCAAAATAATAGCGAACATTCTTATTCTGATCATGCTGTTTGTAGCTGCTTATATATTTATCAAGAAGTAACTCATCATCTCTTCTATTTCTGGCTATATTAGGTGTTTTTAAATTTTAGCAGTGGGCAATACATACGGTAAACTTTTTAAAATAACCACTTTTGGAGAATCTCACGGTCGTGCTATCGGCGTTATTATAGACGGCTGTCCTGCCGGCTTAAAAATAGATGAAGATTTTCTACAGAATGAACTTTCCAGAAGAAAGCCAGGCCAATCTAAAATCACTACCCAAAGAAAGGAAGGTGACAAAGTAGAGATCCAGTCAGGTGTATTTGAAGGACAAACTAGTGGAACTCCGATATCCATGGTAATTTATAACCAGGATCAAAAAAGTAAAGACTATTCTCATATCGCGGATAAGTTCCGGCCATCCCACGCTGACTTCACGTACAGTGAGAAGTATGGTGTCCGAGACTACAGAGGAGGCGGACGCAGCAGCGCTAGAGAAACCGCGGCACGGGTGGCTGCGGGAGCAATAGCGAAGCAAATGTTAAGTCAGCTGAATGTTAATATCACGGCTTATGTGAGTAAGGTTGGCAATATTTCAGCACCAGACTATCAAAATCTGGATTTAGACGGAGTAGAGGATAACATCGTAAGATGTCCTCACCCTGAGACTGCGGAAGCAATGATCAAGCGTATAGATCAAGTAAGGAAAAATCGCGACACCATTGGGGGAGTAGTGACCTGCGTGGTTAAAAATACACCTGTAGGGTTAGGAGAGCCTGTTTTCGATAAGCTTCATGCTGAACTGGGGAAAGCTATGCTTAGCATCAATGCAGTGAAAGGTTTTGAATATGGCAGTGGTTTTGAGGGAGTGAAAATGAGAGGTAGTGAGCATAACGATGAATTTTACGAAGAAGATGGTGTAGTAAAAACCAAGACTAATCATTCGGGTGGGATTCAAGGTGGGATATCCAACGGTGCTGATATTTACTTTAACGTGGCCTTTAAGCCAGTAGCCACAATTATGCAAGACCAGGACAGCATTAATGAAAGGGGAGAAGCGGTAACCGTAACTGGGAAAGGGCGTCACGATCCATGTGTGGTACCCAGGGCAGTACCTATTGTAGAAGCTATGGCGGCACTAGTTTTAGCTGATTTTTATTTGATTAATCTTACTACTAAATTGCCGGGTTGATGATCAGGCATACCTAACACGATGAAAAAACTCCCTTTGCATATCAAAGTAATTATTGGGTTGGTTTTAGGGGCTGTTTACGCCTTCCTGTCAGTCAACTTTGGTTGGAATGAGTTCACCTTAAAATACATAAAGCCTTTTGGTGATATATTTATCAATATCTTAAAATTGATAGCAGTACCTCTGGTACTTTTTTCGATCATCACTGGGGTGGCTTCTTTAAAAGATATTAAGAAGCTAGGTAGAATTGGCGCGAAAACGCTGGGCATCTATTTGGTTACTACAGTAATTGCTGTTACTGTAGGGTTACTGGTAGTGAATTTATATAAACCTGGCGAGCGCATCTCCGATAATATCAGGAACGAGTTTAGAGTGAGTTATGAACTTTGGCAAAGAAATACCCCTGGAGTACCTAAGCTTGACGATATATGTTTGAGTTGCCAGGAGGATAACAGCGAGTTGGTGGCACGAGTGCTTGAAAAAGAAGGTAAGACAGAAGATAATGAGTGGGTGGCCGATAAGTTGAAGAAGGCTCAAAAAGCCAAAAATGATGGCCCCCTGCAGCCGCTGGTAGATGTAGTTCCTTCCAATTTATTTCAAGCGCTGGCAGATATGCAAATGCTGCAAATTATCTTCTTCGCGGTTTTCTTTGGAATAGTACTGGTGTCAATTCCAGAAGAAAAAGCGCGCCCTGTGTTTAAGTTGGTAGATGGGCTCAACGAATTATTCGTAAAAATGGTCATGATCGTTATGAATGCCATGCCAATTTTTGTCTTTGCATTGATGGCTGGTCAGGTAGTAAAAGCAGCAGGAAGCGATCCTGATAAGTTTTTCGAGCTGTTGGCTTTCTTGGGGCATTACTCTTTCATATTGGTCGTTGGATTAGCGATTATGGTTTTTGCGTTTTATCCGATTTTGGTGGCTATAGTAACGAAAAGAAAATTGACCTATAAAAGCTTTTTGTTCGGCATAAGAGATGCACAGATTACGGCTTTTTCCACGTCATCGTCCGTAGCAACACTGCCTGTAACTATGGAATGCATGCACCACAAGATAAAGGTGTCTGAAAAGATCACAAGCTTCGTTTTACCCATCGGGGCTACGGTTAACATGGATGGCACGAGTCTATACCAGGCAGTGGCCGTTATCGCTATGGCCCAGCTCCATATGGTCGATCTATCTTTATCACAGCAGTTAATCATCATTGTAACCGCTTCCGCAGCTTCCATTGGGGCAGCGGCTATACCAAGTGCCGGCTTAGTATTAATGATCTTAGTGTTAGAATCTGTGGGCCTTAACCCAGCATGGATAGCTATTATATTTCCGGTAGATAGGATCCTGGATATGTGCCGTACCGTGGTAAACGTAACTGGTGATGCCTCCGTAGCTACCATAATTGCTAACTCAGAGGGTGAATTAGATAGTCAGATACGCAAAACCATTTCATAAATAAACTAAATGATGGATACCGAAAAATCCAGCGGTTAGGAACTAAGATCTACATCATTTGTTTTGGATTTAATTGAAGATAAAAATATGCAAACACAGAAAGTAGTTAATCTATACCTCGAAGCAAATCCGAATCCTAATTCATTAAAATTCGTAGCTAATTTCATGTTAGTTCCGGAGGGGCAGAGTTATGATTTTCCTGATAAAAAAAGTGCAGAGCATGCTCCTTTAGCAGCAGAACTACATGCCTATGATTTCGTAGACCGTGTTTTCTATATGAATAACTTTGTCACAGTCACAAAAAAAGAAGATATAGAATGGGCAGAAATTCGTGGAAAGATTAAGGCGCACATACATTCTTACCTTGAGTCAGGTAAGGAAGTTCTGAGTAAGCAACTCCCAGATGAACTATTTGACGAAAATGATTCAGAGACAGTAAAGAAGATCAAAGGTATTCTTGATGAATATATAAAACCAGCTGTGGAGCAAGATGGCGGGGCTATTGCATTTCATTCCTACCAAGAAGGCGTAGTAAAAGTATTGCTACAAGGCTCTTGCAGCGGATGCCCTTCTTCTACCGTGACATTAAAAGCAGGTATTGAGAATCTTCTGAAACGCATGCTGCCGGAAGTACAAGCGGTGGAAGCTGAGGGAATTTAAAGCCAGCGCATATCTTTGCCTTAAGAGACAGATATGCGTTGCAAGTTCTTATCTTATGTTAAAATTATAGCCTACACTGATCAAAACTGGTAATAGTGTATTAAAATCAACTCCTGAATCATCAAGAGCGTCATAATCATCATTGAAATTGGAAGAGCGGATGGGAACTATTAATCCTATATCCCAATGATTTCCTTCTTTCTTATTAGAATTAACTTTTAAGCCAAGTCCAAAAGACGGTCCAAAATAGCTCTCGTTGAAATCTTCAAAAAAACCGCCACCATCAACTATTATAACCGCATTATTACCATACATCCCCATTAAATAGAATTCTGATTGCCTGGAACTTGGGAAAGAATATTGTAACCCAAAGTTATAACCTACACTGACTAGATTATAACCTATCCCTCCAAAGAAATTAAGATGATCAGCTGCATTGTAACCCAATCTTGCTCCAAGAATTCCGTAGGGCAAACCTATTCCTATGCCTAAGGATGCTTCACCTTGTTTAGAACTTAGATGAATATCTTTCCCGTCCTGCGCCTTAGCTATGAAGGTAAAAGTTAGAGATAAGATTAATAATACTATTTTACTTTTCACTGTGTTCATCTTAATTATGGTACATATTAGATTCGAGTAGTTTCATTGACTTTCCCTTTTGCTC
>JBCCSU010000345.1:0-4546 GCA_039199635.1 Bacteroidota bacterium
GCATCCAGCATATCATATACCCACTGGTTTGCCTTATAGCCCATTTCTTCCATTTTCTCCACGGACTTCTTAACGCCTACAGCATCCCAAGTGGCAAAAGGACCCATTTCCCAGCCAAACCCGGCACAAATGGCGTCATCAATCTTATACAGCTCATCTGCAATTTCCGGGATACGGAAAGTAACGTATTTGAAAAGGGCATAAAACGAATCACGATAGAATTCTCCAGCCTTATCTTTTCCGGCAAATAACACCTTGAAACGATCTTTCAGGGAATCAATGGTTTTAGTGGTTTCGAGCGTGGCAAACTTGGCCTTTTGTTTGGGCTGGTATTCTAAGGTTTTGAGGTCAAGGGTTAGAATTTCTGTTTTACCATCCTTTTTAGTCTTCTTATAGAAACCCTGACCTGTTTTATCTCCCAACCACTTATTCTCTTCCAGTTTACCTACAACTTCAGGAAGTTTAAAGATGTCTCGAGATTCATCCTTTGGTAAGCCCTGATATAAGCCATTAGCGACCTTAATAAGCGTGTCCAGACCAACTACGTCTGAAGTTCTGAACGTGGCAGACTTAGGGCGACCGATCACCGGACCAGTCAACTTATCAATCTCGTCCACATTCAGATCGAGTTTCTGCATAGTATCAATAACCTTCAAAATGGCATAAATACCTACCCGGTTAGCTATGAACGCTGGTGTATCTTTACAGAGCACAGTGGTCTTACCCAGGTATAGGTCACCATAGTGCATAAAGAAATCAATAATTTCAGGATCCGTTTTGGCAGTTGGAATGATCTCCAATAATTTAAGATACCGTGGTGGGTTGAAGAAGTGAGTGCCGCAAAAATGTTTCTGAAAGTCTTCACTTCTGCCTTCTAACATGAAGTTGATTGGAATGCCCGAGGTATTGGATGTGATCAAAGTGCCGGGAGTGCGATGCGTCTCCACCTGCTCAAATACAATCTTTTTGATGTCAAGGTTTTCCACTACAGCCTCAATCACCCAATCGCAATCTTTGATCTTGGCCATGTCATCAGAGAAATTCCCTAATGATACACGGCCAGCAAACTGTTTGTTATAAATAGGTGATGGTTTAGACTTAACGGCAGTATCAAAGGATTGCTGCACGATCCTGTTTTTCACCGCTTTATCATCTAGGCTCAAACCTTTTGCGGTTTCCTGCTCATTAAGTTCTTTAGGGGCAATGTCCAGCAATAGTACTTCAAGGCCAATGTTCGCGAAGTGACAGGCTATTCTGGAGCCCATGATCCCCGATCCAAGTACGGCTACTTTTTTAATTCGTCTACTCATTCGTTTATCGCGTATATATTATTGTTCTCAATTATTTCATTTACTTCTTGGATCACCTCAAAAAAAATTTGAATCTTTTTAGTAGGTATAGTACCCCTAAGAATATTGTTAAAATGCAACACCGTTTCCCGCGAAAATTCCTTTTTGCGTTTTCCTTCCTTCGTCAGATAGATACGCACAGAGCGTTTATCATTTTCGTCGGGTTTTTTATAAACAAGCCCTTTTTCTTCCATACTCTTGAGCACTCGAGTTAAACTTCTGGATTCCAAACCCATCAGCGGAGCTATTTTGGTGGCCGGGGTTCCTTCTTTTGAACTAATGTTAAGTAAAACGAACCCAATAGACATAGTTATATTTTCCTTCGCGGCCTGGTGGTTATACATCCTGGCAATGGCATGCCATGCCGTTTTAATATTATGGTCTATGGTTTCTTCCCTTTTCACTAATTTTAATGAGGTTTTTTAGCAATTCCGCAATCGTTTTAAATGCGTGGATAACAAATATAATAAAATTTGTTATGCATGCATACTATTTTAATCGCAAATAATTAGACCTTTCATTTTCTTCCGTTATTGAGTTAAAAAGATCATAGAATTGTTATTTTGATAATTGCTGAAAACAATACCTCTTTAAACTAGTCTTAGTTAGACTTTGCCTATGAAAAACGAGGACGAAATAGTCGGATTGTTGGTGGAAAGTGTTCGCAGACAAGATAGGCAGGAAGAGATTTTAGAGCAGCATACCAGTATTTTGACCGAACTTGTAAAAGGTCAAAAAGAATTGATTTATCGACTCCACGAAGCGAATGACCATTTGTAATCAAAATAAGAGAAAACGGAAGATCGAATAAACTAATCAGAGATTAAGGTTTTAAGGGATGCTTAAGTTAATCTCACGATTTATTGAAATGAAGTATGATCTTGAAATTCCTCGATACGGTACTATTTCTGATTCACCTTTTAGTCATCGGCTTAAATCTTTTTGCCTGGGTCTGGGAAAGAACCAGAAAAATACATCTATGGGTAGTAGGTGGCACCCTTTTCTCATGGTTGGTTTTAGGCATATGGTATGGGTTTGGCTACTGCTTACTTACTGATTGGGAATGGAGTATAAAGAGACAATTGGGAGAAAAGAATCTACCACACTCATTCACTCAGTACCTATCTGACCGTGTATTCCAATTACATTTAAGCCCAACTATGGTTGACGGACTTACGCTGGGCCTCTTTATAATCGCCATCTTATGTTCTGTGTATGTGAATTTCTTGAAAAAGACCTAAAAATATCCGATGGCTTGAAGCCATCGGACGGGTTATAATCAGTTCAACACAAACTTAATAGGCATTACCTTATTCACCTTCACAGGCACCCCTCTTTGCTTCCCAGGCATCCACTTAGGTGGTTTCTCAAAAATACGAAGCACCTCTTCATCACATCCAGCGCCAATGCCTTTGGCTATTTTAATATGAGTCATCTCCCCTTTCTCATTCACCACAAAGCTCATAAAAACTGTCCCTTCAATCCCCATTCTTATTGCTGGCCCAGGGTATTTCAACTTCTTGTTCACGAACTTATAAAAGGCTTCGAAACCACCCTCTGGCTCGGGCATACTTTCTACTATATCAAAGGGTAGTTCACTTACAGGTTCTTCTTTGGGTTCTACGAATTCTTCTGGAGGATCCGGGATAATTTCTGTATCAATAATTATATCTGGTATTTCTATTTCCGGCTCTTCAGGGTCTGCCTCTACCGGATTATGCACCACTGGTTTAGAAGGAGGTGGTGGTGGTGGGATATCCGTTGGTGGAACAATCCATTGAGGTTCAGCCTCGGTGGGTAATGAGCAAACAACAATGTTTGAGTCTTTCTGCTTATACTCAAAGGCAGACACCACCAGTAATAACGCTGCAAATAATCCAATCTGAAAGAAAAGGCCGGACTTATTTCTCAGGTCTTTTTCGGGCTTTTTACGTTTTTCCATTTTTCTTCATTTTTAATTAAAATATATTTATCTCATACCCCCGGCCTTGTGGCGGGGTCTCGATCTTTTTATGAGTATTTTCTAGCGACTCCGGGATTCCGGCTCAGGGCCGGAAATGACCATACTTACTTGTTCATTTTCAATAGTCGGCGGCTCTTCATCCGCCACTAGCTTTGAGGTGAAATAAACTACACCTAACAGCAAAACGAAGAATAAGAACAGTAATACCAACTTTAACAACCGCTTCAATCGGCTACCACGCTGATGCTTCTTCATCACATCATAGTAATTCTTATGCCCCTCAATTCTCCTCGAAGTCATCTTATGCCTGCGTAACCGTATTTCGTGTCGTCCCATTAGTCTTTCCAATTTAAATTAAACTGGACCCTTAATTTTTCTACTGCCCTGTAAAGTCGCATTTTAGCACCACTCTCTCCTATATTCAATATATAGGCGATCTCTCTAAAGCCTAAACCTTCGAAGAACCTGAGCTCCAAAATCTCCATAGTTGCGGTAGGCAGATTATTGAGTATCTCTTTGAGCTGTTGGATCTGTGCATCCGTAAAACCCTCATCATCCGTTTCCATCAACTCCTTTACCCGCTCTTCTTCCAGGCTAAAAACCCGATTTCTATTCTTCTTATTGAAGTGTTTATTCACCTCGTTAGTAGCAATGCGATAAAGCCAGGCAGAAAAGGGTAATCCTCTAAACTCATACCGCTTTAGGTTTTCCAGTGCTCTGACAAAGGTTTGTGAACAGAGGTCATCGGCCAATTCCTCACTATCTGTTCTCCTATAAATGAACTCAAAAATTCCCTTAAAGTAATGGTCATAAATAGCACCGAAAGCCTGCACATCCTTTTTTGATGCCTCAATGATCTGCTGCTCGGCAGCGATCTCCTCATCGGTCATATGTCTGGAAGTATCCAAGGTGTTTAGGTCAATGATCAAAGGCATAATCACTAGTTTATAGAAAGACACAGGTTGTTCGAAACTTTTCCGCTTAAAATAAATTTGATTGCTTGGCCCTGCTTTAATTTATACATTTATCCGCCTACAACAAATCGAAATCATGAATAAACGCGTTGCTTTTATAACTCTCTTTTTTTTAGGATGCATTAACTTCTCCGAGGCCCCCGTGCACCAGCGATGTGTGTACGGACGATGTTCCGCCGAGGCCCCGTGCACCGACGAGGCCCCCGAGGCCCCCTGATGTCGATGTACACCGCCGAGGCCGCCGAGGCCCCCCGAGGCCC
>JBCCSU010000346.1:0-4535 GCA_039199635.1 Bacteroidota bacterium
GCAAAAACCTGACTCATATCCTTAAATGATTTGAACTCCAACGCATTACCGCTAGGATCTAGGAAAAACATAGTGGCTTGTTCGCCTACTTCTCCTTTAAATCGAATGTGTGGTTCTATGATAAACTTTATCTCTTTATTTTTAAGCTTTTCTGCCAGTTTTTCCCAGTCACTCCAATCCAGAATTACGCCAAAGTGTTTTACAGGCACTTGATCTCCATCTACATCCCCTGTTTTGGCTAATCCGCATTCTTCAGGAGCGAGGTGTGCTACTATCTGATGTCCGTATAAATTGAAATCGATCCAGCGATCTGAAGAGCGACCTTCTTCGCATTCTAAAATTTCTTTATAAAATCTTCGAGCTGCATCAAGGTTATCTACAGGGAAGGCAAGGTGGAATGGATTGGTCATAGTTCTTTAATGTATAATTATTCAATGACGTTTTACCGCTCATCCAAATATAAAAAAGAAGCTCTCTATTTTCGTATAAATAAGAAGTCAAAAAACTTTTAGGAAATGGAAACCTGTACTAAATCAGGTTGTCCTTAAATCGAGGTCAAAAAATAGGTGGAGTCAGGACAGCAGACGATACATAAATACCTGGTTCAGCGTAGCCAGCAAGGCGACAGACAGGCACAAAATGAGCTTTATAAGCTATATGTACAAGCCATGTATAACATCTGTCGGAGAATGATGAGTGATGAAGAAGAGGCAAAAGATGTACTACAGGAGGCTTTTGTAACTGCTTTTACTAGTATAGGCAAGCTTAAGCATGAAGTTACATTTAGTGCCTGGTTGAAGCGGATAGTGGTAAATCATTGCTTGAATGCACTGAAAAAGAAAAGGTTAATGACTGAGGAGCTTAATGAGAATGGAGATTTTGCGGAGGATAATGAGGACGATTCTGGGTTTGTACAATATGAGGCACAGCGAATAATGAAGGCTGTAGATAGAATTTCAGAAGGTTGCCGCACGGTATTGAATCTCTATCTTTTTGAGGGATATGATCATAAAGAAATAGGTCAGATCCTTGGCGTAAGTGAAGCAACATCAAAAGCACAATATAGTAAAGCGAAGAGTAAAATAAGACAACTGCTACAGACTGCAGAGTAGAAGCTTAAACGATGGAATATGGAAGATAAACTAAAAAAAAGGGTAGAGGAAGAAAGGGCTGATTTTGATCTCTATGAGATAGATTCCAATGCTTTATGGGAAGGAATAGAGGCAGATCTAAATAAGCAGAAAAAGATAAATCCGTGGAAAATTTATTCAAGAATAGCTGCGGCTGTGGTTGCGGTGATAGGAATTTCATGGATAGTTTACTCATATAGCTCCGGCACTTATTCTGATGGTTTTGCACTCCATGAGTTATCACCTGAATTGGCCGAGACCGAGTTTTTTTACTCTCAGCAAGTAGCGGAAAAAATACAAATGATTAAGGCAAGTACAGGAGCACTTGATCCTGACGTACTGGATAACCTAGCCATGCTGGATAGCGCTTACACAGAGTTAAAAATAGATTTAAAGGATAATGCTGCTAATGAAGAAGTAATAGATGCGATGATCACGAACTATCGGATCAAGCTTCAACTACTAGAGCAGATCCTGATGGAAATAAAAGAACATGATCATGAATTTAACAATGAGATCAGTATATAGCCTGCTTTTACTACTCTGTTCGCTTTCGGTATTTGCTAATATAAAACCAAAAGATGACACCAGAGAGTCGAAATCATATGAGAGATCTTTTAAAGTAGCTCCCGATAGTTACTTAGAAGTGAAGAATAAATACGGACAAATCATAATTAACACCTGGGACAAAGATTTAATACAGATAAATGCGGAGGTCACGGCGCACGGTAAAAACTACAGCGATGCCAGGAAGCTTCTTTCAAGAGTAGATATTGACTTTAGTCAGACAGGTTTGTATTTATCTGTAGAAACTATGTTAGATCGTAAATCCGGTTTCTTTAAAGAACTCTGGAATAATGTATCGGACTATTCTAAGACCTTACTTAGTAAGACTAAGCTTGAGATTGATTACACCATTTATATGCCGTCTTCAGTTAGTTTGGAGCTTGAAAATAAGTTTGGAGACCTTTACTTAAATGAGTTCAAAGGAAAGTGCGATATTAATATTACACATGGAAATCTTCGTGCTAATGTTATTCATGGCTCGTCTCATATAGAAGTAGGTTATGGTGATGTTCGGATTAAAGAATTTAAATCCGGCGTATTAAACTTAAAAACCACAGATGCCAGTATTCAATCATTAGGCGAAGTAACACTCAATAGCTCAAGTTCTTATTTAAGTATCAAAAAGGCTGATCAATTAAGCTTAGATTCCAGGGGTGATAAGTCACTAAGAATAGAAGAAGTGAACAGGATCAAAGGAAAAAGCCTGTTTTCAAAACTGGAGCTCGAGCAAGTCAATAAAAGCATTGATCTAAATATGAATTATGGAGAACTAAAAGCAGGTAGTGTAGCCTTTAGTTTCTCCAAGATTGACCTGGAAGGTAAATACACGGATGTCTCGCTTCAGTTCGCACCAGACACCTATTTACAGGCTAATATAACAGCAAAAGAGGACCAACTGTCCGTACCGCTTGAGGGGATATCTTTAGATCGTAATTATGAAGATGAAAAAAAGCGATATGTTAACCTTAAAGGTACAATGGGGCAAAAAAACAACTATCCTGGGTACCTCTTCATTAATTCTCAAGGAGGGGATGTCTCCATTCGGCTTTCAGGAATTCAACACTCAGTAAATAAGTAACCACTAAAAATGAGTTTTAGCTCACACCAGATTTAAACATTATGAAAAAAACACTGGCTTTATCCGCACTGCTATTTTTATCACTCACAGCTTTTGGCCAATATAAAAACTCTTCAGGTATCCGGCTAGGGCATACCTCGGCGCTTACTTATAAGCGGTTTATCACAGATACACGAGCTATGGAGTTTATGACCAGCGGTAGAAACCAGGGCTTTCAGTTAACTACATTATACCAGTTTCATAAACCCATGGATATCGGGTTTAACGATGACTTTCATTTTTATTATGGGGTAGGCGCGCATGTAGGTTACGAACGCTTACAAGATAGACTACTCAACGGCCCTTTTACGCCACCCACACTTGAATTCCAGGATCGCGAAAGATCGTTCTTTACCATGGGAGTGAACACTATAATCGGTATCGAGTATCGCTGGTTAAAAATTCCTATGACCATAGGACTGGATATAAAACCGTATCTAGATTTTGTAGGCATGCGAAGAACAAATCTGCGATTCTGGGATACCGCCATATCATTTAAGTACATTTTCTAATGATTAAAAATAACAACAAATGAAAAAGGTCATACTTATATTTTATTCTATGCTGTTTGGTACTAGTCTAATTGCTCAGGATGATAGTTCAGACATGAAAACAATTTTCAGCCGGAAGTCAGAAATCAGGGGTTTTGGTTCTTTTGATTTGAAATTAACCGACTTTAATGAAGATAAAGCGCTTTTTATTGGTGGTCATGGAGGTGTAATTCTTAATCAAAAGTTCATTTTCGGTGGTGGTGGATACGGTCTAGCTACTCCTAATACTTTCGATCTAGCGGACGGACGTCAGGAGTTTGAGCTTTATGGTGGCTATGGTGGTATTATGTTAGGTTACATTATCGCTCCAGTGGAAATAATACACGTTTCATTTCCTGTGTTGATCGGTGCCGGGGGAATAGAAGTAGCTGAAGAGGGAGCTCCGATCGTAGAAGGTGAGCGTTCAATATTGGAGCGAAGTGCTTTTTTTGTAGTGGAGCCTGCTGTGGAGATAGAAATTAATGTGACCCGTTTTATGCGAATGTCAATTGGTGGAGGTTATAGACTAGTACAAGGAGCTGATCTAGATGTTGGGAATATCTCAAACGAGGATCTTTCTAGTTGGACTGCCAGATTGTCGTTTAAATTTGGGAAGTTTTAATTTCAATAGTTAGTTGTAGTGTACCAAATATTGGGCTTACCATTTGTATCGGAAATAAGAATCCAGCCTACTTTTTCGTCAATCATTTTGAAGCCACATCCCATCCCAGACGAGTCTTTAGAGCTGTCATACCTGAACAGTTTAGCCACTACCCTTGCCCAATTCTTATTTATTTTGATCACTTTAATTTCATAATGGTCGGTATCATAATCAGGGCCACCACCTTTTAATCGCCAAATAATCTCACTTTTATGATCAGGCTCTTTAAACAAATCCAAACTTACGGCTCTATCTATACCAATCTTATAAATGGGCTTTATGATGTCAGTGATCTCGCTACCATTTAATGCCAACAAATCGGAATAACTGAATAGACTTTCTTTTCTTATCTCTTTTTTTTCTAAAAAATGGCTTTTACCTAGTGTATGATGTAGAACTTCCAGCTCACCCAATGAGTCTTTATAGAATTTTAAAAAATGATTTGATGAATGTCCAATCTCAACAAGGTCGTAATAGTCGATACCACCTCGAACGTTTGTAGTTGAATAATAACTGTCTCCAGTTATATA
>JBCCSU010000347.1:0-4510 GCA_039199635.1 Bacteroidota bacterium
ATGGTAGCCAACAGAACCGGGTGGAATAAGACCATTACTGTGGCCGCTGGCGGCTTAGTAGGCTTGATCATAGGGGTAAATATAGGACTGGTAGGAGAAAAGAAAGCAGCAAATGCAGGTTAACGGGATCATATCGAGATACAACGCCCTTCATGAGGTGGAAGTAACTACAAATGCACTTCGTTTGCTTCATGCTGACGCTTTAAAAATGGCTGAAAGGCATCCTGCCGTTAAGAAGATCTCCCAAGTTCTGACCAAAGCGCTCAAGAATGCTAAAGGTTATAAGAAGGTGACCTTAAAAATTGAAAAGGTGACTTTGCCCAAGGTATCATCAAAATCAACTGCTAAGAACAAGAAGAAGAAGAAGAGCAAACCGATAGCCGCACCAGTCCGTAAATCCAATGGCCAGTTTGCTAAGGGCAATCCGTACAGATTTAAAAAAGGGCATAGACCAGCCCGGGCTAAGAAGAAAAATTCTATCGGGCAAATTGATACAACGGCGCCTCGTTTGGGTAATGATTTGAAGCCAATTCCAACTAGAACCTTTAAAACGAATAAACCGAGTTCAAAGGCAGTAATGGGTTTGGGGGAAATAGCTAATGAGCAATACGCTACGCTGGATTGGGGACATCCATGGACCGAACTGATCGGTGAAGCTTGTCACCCTACGCACATTTTCATAATGGGTCCTGGAGGCTGTGGTAAGTCAGGCGCTACATTGAAACTGAGCGAAGACTTAAGCAAATTGGGCATGAAGGTGCTCTACGTAAGCGGTGAGCAGTACGGTACACCTACCTTTAGCAAGCTCATTCGCGATACGGGTATAGATACCACCAACCCTAATATTGTGGGTACGAATAATGTGAACCCATCAATTCCTGAAAAGAACCCTGCCAATTATGACGTTGTGATCTTTGACAGTAAGGACGATATGAATATTGAGGTACGCGAATTTGAGCGGTTGAAAAAGCAATATCCGGAAACGGCTTTTGTCCTCCTGAGCCAAAGTAATAAAGATGGCAGCTACACGGGGGCAGGAAAGTGGCGCAATGTGGTAGATGTAATGCTTGAAGCCTATGAACGCGGCAAGTTGCGCACAGGTGAAAAGAACCGGTGGGGTAAGCATGGAGATGTTACGCTATTTGGAGATAAACAGGACTCGGATATACTCACTCCGGAGGAAGAAGCTCATTTAATAACCATATAAGAATTATGAATTACAGTACGGAATTTTTGAACGGATTAGGAGCTTTCCCAGCAGCACTTGTGCCGGCCGTAGCCAATATTGCCTCTGGATTTTTACCGGGGTTAAGAAAAGGGGTACCAATAGAAAAAGCTTCATTTGAACAGGCGGCAATGGTTACCGCATCAATGGAGGGAAGTAGAGCGGCATATATAGGCTATGTTAAAGCGGGCAGTGTAGCCATGCAAAAGGCGCCGTTTGAGCTTCGTCAATACATTGAAACAAGATGGAAGCCTTCTATAAAAAAGGCATCTACTTTTTGGCGAGACTTTGTAGCAGATATGAAGAAGCTAGCTAGTCAGCAGGCTGCTAACCAAGGTAATCCTTTTGCTATTGCAGCCTCTACTGGTCAAAAGGCTTCGAATGTAATTAACAGCCAAATAGCGCAGGTTAATAATCCACCCGCGATTAATCAGACGGCATCACCATCTATATCGACTAGAGCCGGATTTGGTGGCAGTAGTACAACTACTTGGATAATTACAGGGTTGGGAACAGCAGCTTTTATTGCGCTAATGCTGATGGGGGCAAAAAAGAAAGACGAAGCATTTAACAACAAAAACTCAAAATAAATGGATATCTACATTAATAATGAAACTGGCATTCCCGTTATGGTCGAAAACGGAGGTGTTTATTCACTTACGGGGCTGGGCAATATATTAAATCCTAACTTCGTGTCTATTCCGACCGGTACTGAACAAAAAGGTAGTGGCTTCAATAATTTCATCAATAGCGTTACAGGCATCTTTCAAAAGAAAGATGGTACGCCTACCACCTTTGGTAATCTCTTCAATAAGGCCGCTAGTAACGTTTCCTTCAGTAATGGTCGGGTAAGCTTCACCAATAACAACGGACAGCAGCAGTTCATGACCCAAGGCCAGTTTAATCAACAGTTTCAACAAGGCGGCTTCCAAAATTTTAATCAAGGGCGCATGCCAGGATCCTCATTAGGCTTTAACCCCTTGTGGATATTAGGAGGCGTAGTAGTCATTGGCGGAATCATCTGGGCGGTCAAGTAGCTCTATGACGACAGCGGAGAAAGAGCAATTCAACTCGATGGTGCAAAAGGTGGATGAGATCCACCGCGGGCTATATGGTGACAAGGCCAATGGCACAGAAGGTCTCATAGCCCGCCAAAAGCGTGACGAAGAGCGCTATTGCGAGATGGATGATCGTGTCAAGAAATTGGAGAGCTTTAAGTCATTTCAGCTTAAGGCCTGGGGTACGTTTTGGACTATGTTAGGTTCAGCTGCAGGTATATTTTGGGATAAGTTGAAGGCATTTTTACATCTATGAAATCAGCCATATTTTGGTAAAATGAACCGCCTGAGAATGCCGTATTTATAAGCGTCTTTACCTTGGGTACACTGTGGCCCAATATAGACGTGCTCGCTATAGTTGTATTTCTGGCACAACCCTTGCTATATTTATGCTTCCTAAAAATGACCAACGATGAATAATCGAAACACTTCTTTTAAAATATGTCAGGTTGCGGGTAGCGGTAACGCCCCGGCAGTCTACCCTTGTTGGTCTACTGTAGGACAGCCTGACACCTTAAATGAAAATTCCTATGAAAGATCAACAAAACATCAAGGCTGTCGATGTTGCCCGTGAAGCCGTAGCCCGGCAAGCCTATCAATTCATTAAAACCCAGGTTGCTGAAGATCCGGACCGATTTGGCCGCATGAAGGATGCGATAATGTATGCCTACTGCATAGCAGAAACAAATCCAAGGTTTCCTTCCGGACTACCGGTAGCTTATAAAGAGGCCTTTCTTGACTATCTCAACCTTGTTAATCAGATTGATGAGGTGCAAAGTCAAATTCAAAAATTAGAGTACGATGCACGCTAGATCAGAACTGGCAAAGGTATTGCATGAGTTGGGCATAGACACCGTTCAGCTTTTGCAAATACTGAGAGAACACATGGAGTACTTAAGTGCCGAAATAGAAGCCAGCTGGCACGATAGACTAATTACCAAAATGCCCATGTGTACCGATGAAAAGCAGGACCGCATTCAGCAGGAAATTTATTTTATCATCATTAAAGAACTTGAGTAATGCAGGAACGGCTTAAAAATTTAGAGATCTACTTGAGTATAATGGGTCTCAGCATCGAAGGTCTTGACCGTATTTTCGATGACTACAAATGGGAAAATACGAAAGATGCTCAATTGTATTATCGCATAGAATACGCAAAAAAGCAGTTCGAAGAAGAACTGGCTAAAATTTCAGATCACATTAACAGCTATAAGTCATGAACTATCTTAAATCTAAAATCAAAAACCCCACAATTAAACTCTACGCGTTATCCTTGTTCTTCATACTTGCCATTATTTTGGCAAGTTGCGGCTCAGGAAAACAGTACACTCGTTACACCCCGGGCATGCTTAGGCAGGATAATAAGACCACATGTCCGGTGTACAAAAATACTAAACCGCTCAAGCGAAAAAACTGGCAGCGGTATGTGAAGTATGAAAAACCGAAAGAAAGCAGTGCGATAGTTAGTAGATGGTAGCGTCGGCTCAAGTAGTTAATACTTTTTGCTTCCTATAGACCTGGCTAATTCGGGGTATCTTTCGAAAAAATTTCGCATCTCCTTTACATTGCTAAATTGCTTGCTGTAATGATCGCCCTCCGGGTCAGTCCAGGTTAAGGTCATCTTAGCTTTGTCCACAACTGGGTGAGCCAGTTTCTTAATAAGTTCATATCCATCTAATGGAATGTTATTGTATTCGTCTGCTGGAGAACCAGCACTTCCGTTAATCGTGTAGTATAGCTTCTTTTCAAATCCGAATACATGTAGGTAAACACATTCTGGATCGAATTTATTTCGTGATCTAAGCTTATATAGTCCTGGAGTTAATTTCATACAACGACGAAATTACTAATATTTTTAGTATTTACTCAAAAAAAGTGTTGAATTGCAAATGCTTATGCCAGGTTGTAATTTTGCTTCGCTGTCCAGGTAGTCCTGAGATAATCAGTAAGAGTGGCCGTTCATTAAATTGAATGGCAATCGCAGCTTAAATAGCCCCCTTCCATTTCTTTAAATCCTCGTAACCACCCATAATTCCAAGATCGCGTAAATAGTCCTCTGTCTGGCTTACTTTCTTGTGTCGCATTTGACGTTGCAGCAGCTTAATGTCCTTGGTTTCGGTATAGAGGCTCAGTGCACCGGAATGTTTGTAGCTGTAGATGGAGTAATGCGCGTTTAATTTTAATAGATTAAGAGCATTCAACATCTTTTTGTTCTGCTCATAGAAAT
>JBCCSU010000348.1:0-4508 GCA_039199635.1 Bacteroidota bacterium
CGTCCACTCATCTTTAGCAAATGCCGGTTGTTTCACTACGGGCAGCTGCTCAATAAAAATTGGATTTTCATTATCAGGACCTTCGGGATTTGGGTTCCAAACGGCTCTGTCTCCTATGACCCCCAAGCGAAAATCACGTGGATTTTCTTTCGTAAAGTCTACCCAGAACGCTGCATCGTTATAACTGACGTCTGTAATTTGAATGGGATCGCAGTAGCCGGGTTCCAGATCGGTTGCCGGATCAAGACTCAACCAGAATGAAATGCCTCCATTCCAGTCGTTAGTAGCGTAGGAAATGTTTTTCTCACTTCTGTAAAGGATATATCCCGGACTTCTTTCTGTAAATAACAGACCGTCTCCATAGCGCCCTTGATCTTCAGCGATGCTAATGTCGGGTTTGTGCAATCCTGCTTTCGCTGAATCTATGGATTTTACAGGAGAGGTATACAGCTTTTTGTCACCCAGAGCAAAATCAGCTTCTGTTCCATTGTCGAAAGAAGCGTAAAAGGTCAAAGCAGATTTCAGTGCCTCATTTGGATTCACTTTCGATTCTTCCGGCATTTCTGATTTTTTAGGACTACAGCCGAAACCATAGGCTACAATGAAAAGTGATAGCACTAATAAAGCTTTATTATATCTTTTGGATGGCCTGTTCATATGTGTTCTGTATTTTCATAGCAAACTAGTACATCTTTCGAAATTAAAAGTCAGAATGACCGAATTTATGATGAAGTGTCATAAAGTGTAGTCGTGGTTTTCTTAGTGATAAAAAATACCCAAGGTAGGGTATTGAGTTATTCAATTTCCTTGCACAAATTAATTATCTCAATTGTTTAGTTAATCGCATATTATGTTAAATAAAATACTTGAATTACTTTTTGGAAAACCAGAAAGGCGGATCATCCACGTTCAAACCCCAGAAATACCAAATAAACTCTTAGAACTTGATAAACAATCAAAAAAAGCAACAGTAAAATCCAGTAAGATATCTTTCTGGAGTGCAGTTGTTTCTGGTTTAGCGTTAATATTCGCAGTAGTGCAATATTCGTTTAAAGTTTCGGTGGACAAGGAGCTAATTGAACTTCAGATAAAAACCATCATGCAACAAGAGATTCGGGCGAAAGAAAATTTGAGAGTTCAGTCGGAGATAGAAGCTATTGCGCTATATAAAGGTTATTTAGAGCTCGATGAAAGCAAGAGGAGTGGTGCCTTAGTAATGACGGTTGCAGAATCTATTTTTACGTTGGTAGGAAGTTCCTATGAAGAATCCCCATGGAATAACACAATAAAGTATATGGTTTGCGAAGATAAGGATCTTATATATACAGATTCCTTATTGATAAATACCTTTAGTAGCGACTTCATTTATTTTCTAAACTCAAATGAAAACTACTGCAAATTAAATCTGCAATGACCTTAGTTATGGTGTGAAATACAACTTGAAAACCGGAAAACATCACAGACTTTACTCAATTAATGAGAAAATAGCCTGTATGGCCCCATTTCGTGTTAAGAAACCCCACACGCCGGTCGACCCGATTGGTGTACCAGGGCTAAGAAGCCATTAGCCGTTCATCGGAAGGTGGGATTGAGCTCTAGAGTGGTCCCAATTACGACTGCCGCAGATGTTGTAGGATGTAATGACAGACAGCAACGAACGCTCTATTTTCAGTCATGTTAAACATTTAAAATACCCTAGATAGGGTATTGTTAAGCAGTTTTGTTAATGCTACATTAGAATGATTATCTAATGAAAAAAAAGAATAAGGATACCAGAGTAGTAGAAAGAACAACGGCAATCGTGGCCGTCATAGTTTCTGTTTTGGCTATAACTATTTCAGTCATACAGAGTGAACGACAAGCTCAGTTCAACCGACAAACTTTTGAATTGAGACAAAAATCACTGTCACCACTCCTTCGGATTGACTATGATGCCTTTATAAATGATTACGATGGAGCGAATTTAATAAATGCTGGATTTGGCCCAGCAATAATTGATTCTATAGCGGTATTCTATAAAGGTGATCTGGTGAGTCATACAGGTAAGAGCAATAATATATTTAAAGATTTGAGATTAAAAATGGTAGAAGATGGGGCGTTGACAATGAGAGACAAGGGTTGTTACTTTGACGTATTTACTTTTCAAAATAATACTGTAATAGCGCAAGGCGAAACCATACAACTTTTCTGAATTAATAAGAACTGTTCGGACACTACTTTTTTTATCAGCTGTCACAATTTTATCGATCATGTGAGGATCAGCGTAACTTATAAATCCTTATTTGATGAATTTTATTCTTTTGCTGAGAGTTATAAATGACTTTTAGATAAAAGCTGTAACTCCCGCAACCAACATCAATAGTTAAATGTCACGTGTACGTTACAACTTACGGAACTTCTACTTCAAACTCACCCGCCAAAACTGATCATCATATCTTCTTTTGAAAGGCAATGCCGTATGCTTATTTCTCCAGGGTTTAAGCTGGTACCAGGTATTGAAGCCACCTCCGGTAAAGATCCTTTCTGCCAAGGAGTACCAATCCATAGGGTTTTCGTTCATCAACAGTTCAATGGAATCCGGCAATGGAAGGCTTACATCGGATAGCACGATAAAATGAGGTTGTATTTGTTCCAGTTTGGCTATATCCTGCGCATGATCGAGGAGCAGCTTCAATTCTTCCGGATGGGTGCTATGCACGATCAGCCATAGAGGTTGTGAAAGTTTTTTGGTAGTGGGTAGCTTGTTGGATTGGAGAAAGCTAAAATCCAAGGAGACCTTTATAATCTGCTTGCCATGGCTTTGTATAAACAGTTGATGGTCAGTTTCTAAAGGCTCAAAACGGTAAATAGTATTGAAGGTGATCTCACCGTCCAGCATTGGTTGATAGTTCTTCCAGATCAATCGTCGGGCCAGGTAATGCCGGTGCTCCACTAGGATGAGCTTCTCCGATAGTTCACCCAGAATGCCATTGGGAAACGCATCTACGTACAGGTCTTTGAACTTTAGATCACGAGTAGCATCATGGATTTTCTGAGCCAGCTCATCGCGAGTGGTTTCTTTATCGGATTCAATGAATAGAACCTTTTCGCTGGTGAAAAACCGAAATGCCGCCCGATTTGCTGTTATGACCCTAAAAGAGTCCTTAATACCATACGTATGAATAAAGGCTCGTACGCGAGTAAGGTGGCCTAATCCGCCACCCATCGCATAAAAAGCGATCACTTGCCCTGCTTCAACAACTCGGCACAGAGCATGAATTTCTGCTCATCGGGTATCTCATCAATCAATAGCACGCCTAAGGCCATAGAGCTTCCGAAATTGCGAACGCTATATTTCTCTTTTACCGTAATAAACGCATCATTGGACCTTAGCCGGAGGGCGCCAATCTCTTCATCGTCCTTTTTAACTTTGAGTTTATTGGACTCGGAAAGGCCGATACGATAGCTATTTTCCATGTCGTTGTTATTCGAAACTTTCAGATGATCGTCATAGAGCTTGATCTTCCATAGTAGCTCTTCGTTGCCATCGTTCAGCTTGAGACTACCGTCACTGTATTTTACTGTATACTTTAACTGGTCATTTTGATCCACGTATTTCCGTTTATCGGCTCGTTTGAGTATCCCGAAAAGATTGGAAGCGCCTAACGAAACAATGAGTTGCTCGCCTTCATCCGATATTTCTGCCAGCTTTTCATTGGTTGTGGTATTGATATAAAACTGCTTTTGCGGTGATGATATAGCTTGGCTGTCCGGAGTAGGCGTTTCACTGACGACCTCTTCAGAAACACCCTTTTCCGAACTGCCTCCGCAGGCTTGAAGTAGCAGGGATAATCCAATCAGAGCGCTAAGTAATGTGTTTTTTGTAAGCTTCAATTTCATGATATGCAGTGTATTCATTTTCAATTTTGGTTTTTAAGGCGTGTCCCAGCTCGTGCCACCGGTCTTTCATGGACATGAACTGATGTATCGTTTTTCTACAAGCTTCTTCATTGCCTACCTGGAAGAGTAATCCGTCCTTTTCGTGCGAGATAACATCAGCCATGCCGTCCACATTAGAGGCAATAATAGGGATGCCCAAAGCCCCGGCTTCCAACATGACGTTCGGCATACCTTCGTAAAAGGAGGGAATGACCAGCGCATCACAACATAGATAGTACTTCATCAGTTCATACCGATCCTGAAAGGGGATAAGGGCATAAGACAATTCTTTTTTACCCAGTTCCTCCTGATGAGCTTCTTCAATATCTCCAATGAGCAGCAGGTGGATGTCCGCCTTCACGGTCATTTTAGATAAGGCGTTAATAAAAAATTGAACTCCCTTTTTTGGTTTTAATTGTCCAATCAGACCTATGCAGGTTTTACCTGCCGCATATTGGCTTCTCCATTCTGTCGCAAAATCCACTTCACTTTTAGTAGGACTCCAATTCTGGAGATCGATACCGTTCGGTACAAAGTGGGCGTTTACATCAGGAATCCAACGATCTATCTTTCGCAGCTTCTCACCACTA